>CALCPC010000179.1 GCA_937900975.1 uncultured Paracoccaceae bacterium | reverse complement strand
GGCCCGCTCAACACCCCGAGCGGCTGCAATTGTTCTCTTTCCCGACGCCGAACGGCGTCAAAGTCTCCATCGCGCTCGAAGAAATCGGTTTGCCTTACGAGGCGCACACGGTGGCGTTGAACCAGACGACAACGCCAGAGTTTCTGTCGCTGAACCCCAACAACAAAATCCCGGCAATCATCGATCCCGATGGCCCCGGGGGCGAACCTTTGGCGGTGTGGGAGTCCGGGGCAAGCTTGATCTATCTGGCCGACAAAACCGGCAAGCTGGTTCCCGCTGACCCAGCGTTGCGCTACGAAACGCTGCAATGGCTGATGTTCCAGATGGGCGGCGTCGGGCCGATGTTTGGCCAGCTTGGCTTTTTCCATCGTTTCGCTGGCAAGGACATTGAGGACCCGCGCCCCAAGAAGCGCTATGTGGACGAGGCGCACCGGCTTCTGACCGTTCTTGAAACGCGGCTTGAGGGGCGGACATGGATCATGGGCGTCTCCTACACGATCGACGATATCGCGATTTTTCCCTGGGTGCGGGGCATCGACGTGTTTTATGAGGCGGGAACGCTCGTCGGGCTGGACAAAATGCCGAACGTCACCGGTTGGTTGGAGCGTGCCATTGCGCGGCCGGCCAGCCAGAAGGGCCTGAACATTCCCGACCGCAACGGCTGAAATAGCCCTTCGGGCCCCTTTTCCGGCTGGTCCAGAGATGGGCCTTCGACGGCCCGATAGCACCAGTCCAAGCCGTCAACTTACCGGCCCCAGGTAAAGCGGGGCCAGTCAAAGCTGGCCCGGGCCTTTGCGGGCCAGCCTTGTCCGCCTTTGGGTGCGCCCGCGGTCCGCGTGGGCGCACCCGCTCAGTTCACCAGAAACTCCCCATCGACCTTCCGCCACTCCCCCGGCTTGATAAGCCTTTGATGCGTATAACGGACAGAGTGGAGCGGGCCCTCCAATTCCTCCTGCCAAAAGTCGAGGAATTTCTTGAGTTTTGGAAAATTCGGCGCAAGATCGTAGTCTTGCCAAGTAAAGATCTGAAGCATCGATTGAAAATCGGGCATTCGGTATGTAATCTCTGCAGTCGTCAGTCCATGGCCCTGCAACAGCGCGCGCGTTTCTTTTTGGCTCATCACAACCCCTTTCCCACCGAGTGTTGTTCAACGGTGCGCAAGCAGCCTGAGCCAAGCAAGTGAAAAAAGTGTTTATGCGAGCGAAATCAGCAGTTTAGCACTCACGCTAGGGGAGCGCTGCCAGATCGGGTGCCATCGCTTGTTAAGATGCCGGCACCGCGATTGGAACCGGTCCAAGGTCAATCGCCCAGGAATACGGTCGGCGGGGTTCGCTTTAGCCCGGCAGAACGCCCCGCTCGACATAAGCGAGCATATCGACCACCTGCGCCGGCGTCTCGGCCACGGCCAAGGCGGCGGCGTCGACCTCCTTGAGCGCATGTTGGTGGTCGGGGCCGTGCAGAACGATCAGCGATTTGCCCAACGCGGCGGCCATGCCAGCGTCGAAAGCCGCGTTCCATTGCTTGTATTTCTCGCCGAACCGCACCACCACAATGTCGGCCTCTTCGCTCCCCTTCCGCGTGCGGATCGCGTTCAGCTTCGCGCCCTAGTGGTCATGCCAAAACTTCGACTGCTCTGCCCCCAGGATCGCAACGCCGCAATCGTCTGAGGCTGCGTGATCCGTGACCGGGGCCGAAAAGGCGACGTTCAGCCCCTGTTCCCGCACCCCGGCCATAATCTCATCCCGCCAGTCGGTGTGGATCTCACCGCTTAGATACACGTTCAGCATCCCGCCCCCTATCCGCGCAACCGCGCACCCGTCGCTTTAGAAACTGTCGCAACCAGCTTGTCCGACAAGGCCTCGATCTCGGCATCGGTCAGCGTCGCCTGGCGCGGCTGCAGCCGGACGGCGATGGCGACCGATTTTTTGCCGGCGCCCATCTGCCGCTCTGCCTCTGCGCCCTCGAAAACATCGAAGACATCGACCCGGGCGATCAGCGCTTTGTCGGCGCCGGCGGCGGCCCGCACGATCTTGTCAGCCTCCGTTTCCTGGTCGACCACAAAGGCGAAATCCCGCTCGACCGGCTGCAGGTCCGATGCGTTGAGGCGCGCGCGGGTGGTCGCCGACTTGCGCGGCGCCGGGATCGCTTCGGGAAAAATCTGGAAGGCGACGGCCGGGCCTTTGATGTCCATCGCGGTCAAAACCTTCGGATGCAGCTCCCCGAACACGGCCAGCGGAGTTTTTGGCCCCAAGGACAGCACGCCGGACCGCCCGGGATGGAACCAGTCGGGCGCTGTGCGCATCACCATCAGCTTTGCCGGCGCGTCAAGCGCGGCCAGCGCGGCCTCTGCATCCGCCTTCGCGTCGAAAAGATCGACCGGGCGCCGCGGGCCATGCGGCATCCGCGGCCCGTCAAAGCCCGTGCGGATCCCCGCACCCTGGCGCGACTGGTCCTCGGGCTCCCCGCCACCGAAGGCGGGACCCACTTCAAAAAGCGCAAGATCCATCATGCCCCGCGCCTGGTTACGCTCCGCCGCCTTCAAAAGCCCGGGCAGCGCAGACGGGCGCATATGGCTGAGATCGACGCTGATCGGATTGGCCAGCGCGACCTCCGTGCCGCCGCCGCCGAAAAGCGCGGCGCTGGCGCCGTCGGTGAAGGAATAGGTGACGCATTCGTTCAGCCCGCGCCCCGCCAGCGCCAGCCGCAAACGACGCTCTCGCCCCTGCTGTAGGCTGAGGGTCGGGCGCTGAACACCGGAGGGCGGCGCCAGCGGGCGCCCCTCCAGCCGGCTGAGAGAGGCGACGCGCGCCACCTCTTCGACCAAATCGGCCTCTCCGCGCACGTCCGGACGCCAGCTTGGCACCCAGACCTCCAGCCCGCCATGCTCCCGCGCGACGCCAAAGCCGAGCGTGGTCAGGATGCGGATCTGCTCGGCCTCCTCGATGTCTAGACCGACAAGGCTTTTCAGCCGCTCCGGGTTCAGCGGATAAAACCGCGCCGTGTCCAAAGGCGCGCCGGCGGTGACAAGCTCAGACACCGTGCCGCCGCAAAGCTCCAGGATCATCGCGCAGGCGAGGTCGAGCCCGGTGGACGTGAACTCAGGATCCACCCCCCGCTCAAACCGGTAGCGCGCGTCCGAGGTGCTGCGCAGCCGCCGCCCGGTCATCGCGATTGTCACCGGGTCCCAATAGGCCGCTTCGACAAACACGGTCTCTGTCGCATCGGTACAGCCCGTCGCAGCGCCGCCCATCACGCCCGCAATCGATTCCGGTCCGTTGGCGTCCGAGATGGCCATCATCCCAGGCTCCAACACATAGTCTTTCTCATCCAGCGCGCGGAGCGTTGTCGGCGCCTCCACCTTATGGACAAGCAAATCGCCCGAAACCTTGTCGGCGTCGAAGACGTGCAGCGGCCGGTTCTGGTCGAAGGTGAAAAAGTTGGTCACATCGACAAGCGCGGAAATCGGGCGAAGGCCGATCGCCCGCAGCCGCGCCTGCAGCCAATCCGGGCTTGGCCCATTTTTCACACCCCGGATCACGCGGCCCGCGAAATGGGGGCAGCCTTTTTCAAGAACGTCCGGCGCGATGCTGACCTGGATCGGCGCCGCGAAACTGGGCGAAAGCGACGCCTCCGCCGCCGGTTTCAACACGCCAAGCCCCCGCGCTGCAAGATCGCGCGCAATGCCGCGCACACCCAAGGCGTCGGGGCGGTTTGGCGTGATCGCGATCTCGATCACCGGATCGAAGCCGCCCCGATACGCGGTATAACGCTGGCCCACCGTGGCATCGGCACCCAACTCCACATTCCCGTCATGCGCTTCAGAATGCTCCATCTCACTCTCAGACAGCTTCATGCCGAAGCTTTCGATGCCCCGGATTTTGCCGACCTTGATGGTGGTGTCGATCCCGGGGATGTAGTCGCCGGGATGGGCCACGACGACCTTGATCCCAGCCCGGGCATTGGGCGCCCCGCAGATAATCTGCTTTTCCCCTGCGCCGGTGGCCACGCGGCAGACCTTCAGCTTATCGGCATCGGGGCGTTTGTCTGAGGCCAAAACCTCCCCCACCGTGAAGGCGGCCAAACGCTCTGCCGGGTCGCCGACGCACTCAACCTCAAGCCCAAGATCGATCAGGGCCTCCGTGAAGTCTGTGAGCGTGGCATCGGTATGAAGGTGATCCAAACGCCAGGAGAGTGTGAATATCATCGGATAAATCCAAAAGCGGGGCGTTGGCCCGAGATCCATAATCGATTGCCATAACGGAGGAAAGCCCACCGGCGCCCGCGCCGAAATTTGCCACAATCACAACAAGATCGCGACAAAACAACGCGAGATATTCGTATTCGTGTATTTGGTCTTCCGTTTTCACGCGCTTCCAAGCGCATTTTAGGTATTGCATCCGCGCTGGACCACACTCTTGCCGTTTTCTGACGCGACGTTTACGGGCGGGAGTTAGTTTTAAGGGCGGTCGGAAGCTATGCTCGATCAGATCAAGCGTTGTGGTTGTGAGGAAGACGGTGCCGTCACCGTTGATTGGGTAGATCTGACCAGCCTAATTCTTGCGATCAATATCGGTTTGATCGTCGGTTTGCTTGAGAACGGGATCAACACCGCCGCGTCCGACATTTTCGAGACGATCACCTCTGTGACGCCATAAAGGTCGGAACGCACTCCCGTTGCGTGCACAGGCCGGTCCGCGTGGGTCAAACCAGCGGGTCAAAACCGTAGTGGCGCAACCATCTTAGATCGCCATCGAAGAACGCACGCAGATCCGGCATGCCGTATTTCAACATCGCCAGCCGGTCGATCCCAATCCCGAATGCAAAGCCTTGCCAGACCTCTGGATCCACCCCAGCGGCGGAAAGAACCTTGGGGTGGACCATGCCCGACCCCAAGATCTCCAACCAATCGTCGCCCTCGCCGATCTTAAGCTGCCCATCGGCCCAAGAGCATCGGATATCACCCTCCGCCGCCGGTTCGGTGAACGGGAAATGCGACGCGCGAAACCGCAGCGAGATGTCGTCGATTTCAACG
>CALCPC010000178.1 GCA_937900975.1 uncultured Paracoccaceae bacterium | reverse complement strand
CCCCCCCCGCATGAAAAGAAACGGGATCGCGGTCTGCGTGTCCGCATCTGTCCCGGCAACCCGACCCGGCGTCATCTCGCCCCCCCCGTGCTGTTGCGCGCTGTCATCACCCGCCCTTAGCTCAGCGGCCAGGGCAGCGACACCGCGCCCTGCAAAAGCCCAGGCGGGAAATCGCGGTTTAGGATGCCGGCCATAAGGCACATGAACGCAATGCCCGCCGCCGTGTAGATCCCTGCAAACTGCAGACTGCGCCCGGCCCGAAACCGAATGAACGCAAAGAGAAAGAGCGCCAGCGCCAAGATAAAGCCAAGCAGCGATGTCAGCACCAAAAGCGCCGCGAACCAGGCCAGCGTAGACCAACGCCCATGGGCGTTGCCCTCCACATTGCCATGCTCTCGATCGGCGAAAAGCGCATGGCTTTCGTCGCGCAGCATCATCTGGATCAGCAGGATGACCCCGCCGACAATCGCAACGCCCGAAACAAACCGCGGGAACACCCGGTCGGCGGCCGCATAATCGGGGATCATCGCGGCGTTGACAAAGGCGGTCATCAGATAGGCCAGCACGACCAGAAGAAAGATCAGGGGAGCGCGCTTGGTCCCCGACTTCACCGCGCCCTCGGCCATGATCGTTTTCGCCTGGCGCAGGCCAATGACGACCGACACCGCCGTGATCACGATCAGCACGATGACAATCGGCGAGAAGATATAGTCAAGCCCCTCCCCAAAGCCGCGGCGAAAGCGCGAGGCTGCGATCTGCACGGCCTGGTTGGCATAGGTTTCGGCCGGGTTGCTGAGGACAAACCCGATCAGGAACGCGGGCCGCGACCAATCGAACCGCCGCATCATGATGCCCAGAAGGCCAATGGCGAAAAGCGCGACCAGGTCCCAAATATCCTGACCCGACTGAAACGCCGCGAAAGCGATGATCATGAAAAGGAACGGCGCCAGCAGGGCAAACGGGATCGTAGTCAGCCGCGCGATCCCGCCCGAGGCCGCGATACAGATCAGCGTGCCGACCACATTGGCCAGCGCCAGCAGCCAGACAATCGCATAGGTGATGTCGAGGTTGTTTTTCAGCATCGAGGGCCCAACCTCGATCTGACCAGAACCAAGAAGCGCGATGGCGCCAATAAAGATCGCCATCGAGCCCGACCCTGGGATCCCGAACAACAGCGTTGGAACCAACCCGCCGCCCTCTTTGGCGTTGTTGGAGCTTTCGGGCCCGATCACACCGCGCACTTCGCCAGAGCCGAAGCTGCTTTTATCGGGCGGCGTCTGAACGGTATGGCCATAGGCGATCCAGTCGACGACCGAGCCGCCAAGGCCGGGGATCACGCCGACGATAACGCCGATGATCGAGCAGCGCACCGAAAGCCAAATGTTGGCAAACCAGTCCCGGACGCCGGTCAGCCAGCCACCGCCAAGCGGCGCGCGGTCCGAGATGGAGCGATCCTGGCGGAGAAGCGCGACGATCTCGGTGAGCGCGAAAATGCCGAGACCGACGATGACAAGCTTCAGCCCATCGCCCAGGTAGGGCATGTCGTAGGTGGCCATGCGCAACTCACCCGCGCTGTCGCCTTCTCCGATCGTGCCGACCATCATGCCAAGGCCCGCGGCCACCAGCCCTTTTAGCGCGACACGGCCCGCAAGAATGCCGACCATCGACAAGCCGAACAGGGTGATCATCAGAAGTTCGGGCGTGCGAAACTCCAAAACAATGGGTCGGGCGAGCAGAATAAAGATCGTCAGGAAGGCAGCGCCGACAATCCCTCCAAACAGTGACGACGCGAAAGCCGCCGACAGGGCGCGCGCGGCCTGGCCCTTTTTG
>CALCPC010000177.1 GCA_937900975.1 uncultured Paracoccaceae bacterium | reverse complement strand
GCCTGATCGGCCGCCTCACCGCGGGGCAGATACTCGGCCATCCGCTCAATATCGCCCAGCGCTTTGTTGTCGAGATTGGCGGATCCGGTTGTAAACCGGAACGTTGTCGACAAACGTTCTGAGTCGATAAAGTCGGTGGAAAAGTCGCGCAGCGCCTGCAGCGTCGCGTTGTCGGGCGCCGAAATCAGCGCCGCTGCAAGCCGCACGCCCTGCTGGTCGAGATCGGTCGAAGTGATCGACTGATCGATGAAACCAACGCTTTGGATCGCGTCGCGCGCCGCCGAAGAGCCCGCGAAATCCACGACATCGGCCACCCGGGGCGGAACGGCGTCGCCGGAAAGATACATGAAGACGCGCCGCGTCAGCGGGTATTCCTCTGCCTTGATCGAGAAATCCGAGGGCCGGGCAATCGCCCCGCAAACCCGGCGGATCGGCACCGATTGTGCGTTGCGCTGCGCCGACAGGCTGACCACGCCAAGTGCATTAGGGTCGCGCGCCACGGTGTCGGCAAGATCGTCATCATTGGCCACACGCTCAATCTGGCTGGCGACGTTAACCCGGCTGGGCGCTAGGACAAGCGCGTTCAGAACGTCGAAGGTCGCTGTGCCGCCCGCCGGCAGAACCAGCCGGATCGGGGCGTTCGGCCCCCCAAGCTCGGACCAATTGGTCACGCGGCCCGCAGCGACCAGCGCCAATTGTTCAATCGTGATCGCCCGCAGCCGATTGCCCGGCGCCGTGATCGGCACCAGCGCGTCGAGCGCGATCACCTTTTCCTGGTCGGGCGAGGACGGATCCGGCAGACCCGCCACTGCGAAGGCCGAAATCTCCCCCTGGCTGACCGGCCGTGTGGTCAGCGCCACTGTGGCCGCGCCAGAGGCCAAGCGGCCAAGCGCCTGCGGCGTATCCGACCGCTCAACCGACACATTGACAAGCGCGTCCTCGCCTGTCCGCCCCAGCTCAAACGTCGTCCGGCCGCCGGCAATTGTCTGCTCTGCGTCCAACTCCTCCTGGAAGGCATACTCCTCCAACAGATTGGCCAAAAGCGTGTTGCTGACCCCATCGCCCACCGCGATCGTGAACGCTGTCGTCTGTTCGATCTCTGGACAGCCATCGCCCGAGCACACCACCGAAGCCGCGTCGATTTCCAGCGTTCCGATCAGCGTGTCGATGCGGAACACCGTTCCGTCGAACTCGATCAGTTCGCCAGTCAAAGACAGCGAGCCGTCCGTGGTTTGCAGTGTCACTTCTGCCGCCGTTGCGGTCCAGGCCGACACCATCCCCGCCATGACGCCAAGACACGTTGTCCTAAAGCCTTTGATCACACCCGGTCCTCCGCGAAGTTTCCGGGTAAAATTGAAAAGACGCGCGGACGCTGACGTTTAACCGGCACCTAGTCAACTCTTCACACTAAACATCGCGCGACGGAGGGTTTGTTGCCCGCCGGGTGTGAGTGTCATGCAATAATTGTGGCGACAGAAGGGCGCTTCTGGTGCAGGATGTGCTCAAAAGATGTTGATATCAGGCGGAAAACATTTGATCCCGCCTGGGCGCTGCGAATCGCATCAAAGCGCTAGGGTAATGGATTTGCCAAGCTCCCGCGCCCGGTCCATGGCAACACGCGCGACGGCCAGATCCTGAAGACCGACGCCGGTGCCGTCGAACAGGGTGATGTCTTCGGGCGTTTGGCGCCCCGCAACGGTCCCGTTGATCACCGCGCCGATGGGGGTGATGTCGGCCTCGGCAATCAGCCCGGCCGCGACCGCGTGTTGCG
>CALCPC010000176.1 GCA_937900975.1 uncultured Paracoccaceae bacterium | reverse complement strand
GACGTGGAAGTGTTCGGACCCCGGGGACCTGCGCTACGTTCTGGACAATCTGTCGGAGCTTGTCGTCAAGGAGGTGCACGGCTCTGGCGGGTACGGCATGTTGGTCGGGCCGGCCGCAACCAAGGCCGAGACAGAGGCCTATGCCGCGCGGATCAAGGCCGATCCGAGCGATTTTATTGCGCAACCGACGCTTAGCCTTTCGACATGCCCGGTTTTCGTCGATCAGGGCTTGGCGCCGCGCCATGTCGATCTGCGCCCTTACTGTCTGGTGGGCCGGCAAGTCAATCTATGCCCTGGGGGGTTGACGCGGGTGGCGCTGCGCGAGGGGTCGCTTGTCGTGAACTCCAGCCAGGGCGGCGGCGTCAAAGACACTTGGGTGATCGCGGATTAAATCTATGCTCAGCCGAACTGCCGAAAATCTTTATTGGATGACCCGTTACATGGAGCGGGCCGAAACCATGGCGCGGCTGATGATGGTGGGCTACCGGATCGGGCTCATGCCGTCTTCCGGCGCGGGCACGCGCTCTGACTGGGGCTCCATCCTCAGCGCGGCCGGTGTCGCCACGGGTTACACGGAGCAATACGGCGAGATCGACGAGGCGGCGATCGAAAACTACGTGATTTTCGACCGCGCCAACGCGTCGTCGGTGGCCAGCTGCATCGCCCGCGCCCGCGATAACGCGCGAACCGTGCGCACAGCCGTCACGACCGAGGTGTGGGACGCGCTGAACGGCGCGTATCAGGAGTTGCGCCACCTTCGCCCAGGGGATCTGCCGTTTTTGTGCGATTGGACCCGGCGCCAAACAGCGCTGGTCCGCGGCGCCATCGAGGGCACCCAATTGCACCAGGACGGCTATGATTTCATGAGCCTTGGCTACTACCTGGAGCGGGCGGACAACACGGCGCGGGTGCTTGATGTCAAATACTACGTCCTGCTGCCCACCACGCAACGGGGCGGCGGCAGCGTTGACAATTACCAATGGGTGACGCTGTTGCGGTCGCTTTCGGCGCATCGGTCGTTTCACTGGACCTATGGCGGTGACTATGCCCCGACAAAGATCGCGCATTTCTTGATTTTGAACAAAACCAATCCGCGCGCGCTGCTGCATAGCGCCGAGGAGACGAGCTATCACCTCAACCGGTTGGCCCGCGCCTATGGCCAAAGCTCCCGCGCGCAAACGCAGGCCAATGGGCTGCTGGCCCGCGTGGCCGAGGCGCAGATCGAAGAGATCATCGCCGACGGCCTGCATGAGTTTCTCAATGAGTTCATTGTGGAAAACGGCGAATTGGCGCAGTCGGTCGCGGATTCCTACCTTTTCGGGCCGAAATAGATGCGCCTCTCGGTTCGCCATGTCACCGCCTACCGGTTCGCCGCTCCCATGCGGTATGTTGTCCAGCGCCACCGGCTGCTGCCAAGCCTAAGCGCCGGCCAGCATATCGAGGCCTGGTCGGTCACGGTTCCCGGGGCGGTGTTCAGCTCCGTCTATCGCGATGCGGGCGGTGACCGGCTGCAGGCGATGGCGCTGAAGGGTCCGGTTGACAGCTTCGAGGTGACAGTTGAGGGCGTCGCGGTCACATCCGACACCAATGGGATCCTGACAGGGCTGAAGGAACAGGCGCCGCCGCTTGGGTATTTGCGCGACACGGTCATGACCGCGCCCAACGACGCTGTCCGCGATCTTGCCGAGGGTGTCGGCCCGCTGCAGCCTTTGGACCGCGCGCATGCCCTGTCGGCCGCGGTGCGGGAGGCCGTCGCGTATGAGACCGACGTCACCGGCCCGACCACCACGGCCGCCGAGGCCCTGGCCAAGGGCGCGGGCGTGTGCCAGGACCACGCGCATGTGATGATCGCCGCGGCCCGCCACTGCGACCTGCCGGCGCGGTATGTGACCGGCTATCTCCATGCCTCGGACGACGATCTGACCGGTGAGGCGGGGCATGCTTGGGCCGAAATCCACATCCCGGGCCTTGGCTGGGTGGGGTTCGACCCGGCCAATGCCTGCTGTCCCGATCAGCGTTATGTCCGCCTCGGCTCTGGCCTCGATGCGGCTGAGGCAGCGCCGATCCGGGGCACCAGTTTCGGCGTTGCCGACGAAGCGCTTGACGTCGCCGTTGCGGTGGCGGCCATGCAGCAGTAGGGAAAAGGGTCAGGACCGACCGAGGGGACCCCATGACCTACTGCGTTGGCATGCTTTT
>CALCPC010000175.1 GCA_937900975.1 uncultured Paracoccaceae bacterium | reverse complement strand
CATTTTGCCGGCTTCGATGATGTCTTTGGGGATCTCCTTGAATAAAGTGAACAGCATCCAGATCACGATCGGCAGGTTGATCAAGCTCAACACGATGATGACCAGGAAATGCGTGTCGTAGATCCCCAGCCCCTTGGTCAGAAAGTTCATCGGATACAGCACGGCTGCGGCGGGCAGCATTTTTGTCGACAGCATCCACATCAGCACGTCCTTGGTGGCGCGGCTGGGGTAGAAGGCCATCGCGTAAGCGCAGGGAATACCAACGAAAAGCGTGAACGCGGTGGCAAAGGTCGCGGTGAAGACAGAGTTTGTGGCGAAGCGCCAGTAATCGTAGTTCTCTGTCATGTTAAGATAGATGTCGAGCGTCGGCGTAAAAAAGAACAAGAACTCTGGCCGGACCGCGTCTGCATCGGTTTTGAAGCTGGTCAGCACCATCCAAAAGATCGGAAAGAAGAAGACGAGCGCGACGATCCAGGCCAGGATCGGCCGTCCTGTTCGGCTAAAGCGGGTGGTTTGGGCAACGATGGCCATGTGCAGCCTCCCTCAATCCATCAGGGTTTTGCCGATCATCCGCAAAAGGAAGATCGCGACGATGTTGGCAAGGATCACGGCGAAGATGCCCGTGGCGCTGGCGGCGCCGATATTGTTGTTGGCAAACTCACCGATCAGGTAGGGCAGGTTTTTGTTGCCGTTGCCGCGGCTGACGATCTCGATCTCGGCATAAAGCGACAAGTGAAAAATCGCTTGGATCATCACCACGATGGCGATGGGACGCGCGAGATGGGGCAGGGTCAGGAAGCGAAACTGCGACCAAGGGCTGGCACCGTCGAGCACCGCGGCCTCCTTTTGCTGCTGATCCTCCGATTGCAGCGAGGTCATGAAGATCAGGATCGCAAAAGGCGTCCACTGCCATGTCACCATCATCACGACCGCGATGGCAGAGGTTTGCGTGGCGCGGAAGGATATGGGCTCAATCTCCGGCCAGAGCGAGAAGAACCCCCCCAGCACCGGCACCGACTGCAACGCGGCGATAAAATCGTTGATGCCCGCAACCGCCAGTCCCTGGAGCCCCAAAACCGGATCGAGCAACATGTTGATCCAAAGCACCGCGTTGACCGCTGGCATGACGAAAAACGGTGAGATCAAAAGGACCCGCACCAAGCCACGGCCAGGAAAAGCATTGTTGATCAAGACGGCGATGGAGACGCCCAGGATGACTGTGAAAATCAGGATACTGCAGACGATAAACAGGCTGTTTTGGATGGCGAGCCAGAAGTTGTCGTTGTTCCAGACGAACTCGTAGTTTCCAAAACCGCGCCAATTGCTGATCGAGGGCGATGTCCATTGCGGGTTGCGCAAGTTGTTCAGGACATAGCGGATGAACGAGAAGAAGAGCGTCATGCTCAAGGGTACGATCATCCAGATCAGCAACAAGACAACCGCAGGGGTTTGGAGGAGGCGGGGGATGCGCCGTTCAGACATGGGTATACCGTCCTTGCAAGGCACGAAGCCTCGTTTTCAGGGAAACGTCAGGACTTGGGGGTGTGGGACGCGGGGCCGGGCGGCGCGTGGGCCGCCCGGGCAGGACGCGTCAGTAGTAGCCGGCTTCGCGCATGATCGCGTCAGCGGCGGACTGCGCTTTTTCCAGCGCTTCTTCCACTGTTTGCGCGCCGGAAAGCGCGGCAGCCATCTCTTGCGCGACGGCAGAGCCGACTTCCGGGAATTCCGGGATCGCGGCGAACTGGACGCCGACATAAGGCTTCAGATCGGTCGCTTCGGGTGCTGCCGATTCGATGGCCGCAAGCTCCGCCTCGGCAAAGGCCGCGACCGACTGAAACTCCTCATACGCATAGGTCGAGGCGCGGGTGCCGGTCGGAACCGAGCCCCAGCCATAGTCGGGGTGGTTGGCGACGGCGAGGATGTAGTCCTTCGACGTTGCCCATTCGATGAAGGCTTTCGCCTCATCGGCCTGCGGTGTGCCCGCGGGCACGGCCATGGCCCAGGCCCACAGCCAATTGGCCCCAACCGGGTTGCCGGCGTTGGGCGATTGGGCATAGGCGACGTTCTCGACCTCAAGGAACGAGGCCGCGATGGTGGCGTCGATCCACATCCCGCAACGGCCTTCGTTGTAAAGCGCCAGGATCTCGTTGAACGAGTTCCCTTCGGAGCCCGGAGGTCCATAAGTGCCGAGAAGAT
>CALCPC010000174.1 GCA_937900975.1 uncultured Paracoccaceae bacterium | reverse complement strand
GGGGCCTGCCTTTTTGGCGCCGTGTCGCTGGGCGGGATCGCGGCCCAAACCGTCGGTCTCGCCATCCCCTCACAACTGCTGGCAAGTATGCCTTATATTGTGACAATCGTTGTCCTGGGCATCATCTCCTCAAACCGACGCTTGCTGAAGATCAACGGCATTGCGTCTTTGGGAGAGCCGTTTGAAAAGTAGGGCGCTGCCGCCATTTTGCGCACGCGATCCAAGCTCGCCATGGGCCTGGGTGGAGCGGTGGTATCCGTCTTTCCGCCTAAGGTTGAGCCACCCGAAACCAGCCAGGCGCGGCAAGCCGTCCTCCCAAATTCTGGAATCGCGCAAGGGAGTTGACGCTGCGGCAAGTCCCGCGCAACCTTTAAAGGCCGAAGGAAAAGTGCGTGCACACAAAGGGGGTCTCACCGTGCGAAACCAAGTTTTGAGTTTGTGCCTTGGATTGGGGCTCGCCGTCGTCCCGCTGGCTGTTGTCGCCGAAGACATCGTCATTGTGATCGGAAGTGAGCCAACGACGCTGGACCCCCACGCCGCCGATGATGGTGGCGAGAAGGCCGTGAACGACAACGTTTTTGAGACGTTGATGGTGCGCGACCCGGATGGAAACCTTGGCCTTGGTCTTGCCGCCGAAGAGCCGACGCAAGTCGACCCGACCACGTGGGAATTCAAGCTTAAGCCCGGTGTGACCTTCCACAATGGTGAACCGTTGGATGCCGCCGCTGTTGCCTTTTCGGTCGCGCGTATGATCGACCCCGACTTGAATTCCGAACAGCTGTCGTATTTCTCCACCCTGGCCGGCGCCGAGGTGATCGACGACCTGACGGTGCATATCAAGACGTCGGGGCCCGACCCGATTTTGCCGGCCCGGATGTATTATTTCATGATCGTCCCGCCCGAGGCCAGCCAGGCCGACGATTTTGCGCAAGCCCCGGTTGGCAGCGGTCCCTATAAGGTCGTGCGCTGGGATCGCGGCAATTCGATTGTGCTGCAAGCAGACCCCGACTATCGCGGCGGCGCGCCGGAGGTCTCGCAAGTCACCTATCGCTTTATCGAAGAGCCGGGGACGCGTCTTTCAACGCTTTTGGCTGGCGAGGTCGACCTTGTGACAAACCTGTTGCCTGAGTTTATGGGCCAGGTGCCGCAGGCGGCGTCCATGCGCGGGCTAGAGCATCCGATGGTGCTTTTGAACGCCAATGGCGGCATCACCGCCGATGTGCGCGTGCGACAGGCGCTTAACTACGCCGTGGACAAAGAGGCGCTTGCATCGGCGCTGTTCGAGGGCCACGCGCAGGTGGAGGCGGGTCAGCTTTTGGGGCCGACCTATTTCGGCTTTAACGAGGATATCTCGGCCTACCCCTATGATCCCGATAAGGCCATGGTACTGCTTGCGGAGGCCGGGCAAAGCGAAGGTGAGATCACTTTGGTCAGCACGTCTGGACGCTGGATGAAGGACCGGGTGTTGACTGAGGTGGTCGCCGGGTTCTGGACGGCGGTCGGGCTGACCGGCGACGTGCAGATTTACGAGTTCGACGAATATCTGCAACGCCTGTTCCGGTCCGAGGAGGGCCAGCGATCGGATGCGATCTTCGTTGTCTCGGGCAATGAACTTCTGGATGCCGACCGCTCGTTCTCGGCCTATCTCGCGCCCTCGGGCTTTGGGGCGTCGAACAGTGTCGAGCAGTTGGAAGAGTGGATCACGATGGCACGGACCGAGATCGACGCGGATGCCCGCCAGGCCCTTTACGAACAGGTCGTGGAATACGCACATGAGGAGGCATTGCTGACATTCCTTTTGAACATCAACAATGTCTGGGGCATGAGCGAACGCCTGCGCTGGGCGCCGCGGGTGGATGGCAAGATGTTCGTGAGCACCATGAGCGTTGAATAGTCAAAGCCGCCCCGTTAGCGACCGATGAGCCGGTACATCTTCAACCGGCTCTGGCAGGGTGCGATTGTCGTTCTGTCCGTCGTCGTCGTTGTTTTCGTGCTCACCCGGCTGATCGGCGATCCGGTCCGGGTGATGCTGCCACTGGAAGCAACGGCAGAACAGCGCGCCTTGTTCGAGGCGCAGCTTGGGCTTGACCGGCCAATCTTTGAACAGTTCGTCACCTATGTGCGGGACGTGGCCGTGCTCGACTTTGGCGACTCGCTCTGGCAGCGGCGGCCGGCGATTGCCATCATCCTAGAGCGGGCGCCGGCCACGGTGCTGCTGTCGGTCGTGGCGATTGCGTTTGCGGTTCTCATGGCTGTGCCGCTCGGCGTGGTGGCCGCGCTTAGGCCGGAGGGCTGGATCGACCGGTTGGTTGTGGTTGTCAGCCTTTTGGGGCTGTCCATCCCACAATTTTGGCTGGGCCTTCTTTTTATTGTGCTATTTTCGCTGACGCTTGGCTGGCTTCCGACATCGGGGGCCGGCGGGATCGATCATCTGATCCTTCCCGCGCTTACCCTCGCTTTGCCGGCGATGACGCGGATGGTCATGGTCGTACGCTCGACCATGAGCGACCAACTGAACGCGCAATACGTCAAGGTTCTGCGCGCCAAAGGGATGCGGCCTTGGCGCGTTGTGGGCGTTCATGCCTTGCGCAATTCCGCCGTGCCGATCCTGACCATCGCGGGGTGGGAGTTCATACGCATCGTTTCGGGGTACACGGTGGTGGTGGAAACCGTCTTCGCTTGGCCCGGTCTTGGGCTTACCGCCATTCAAGCGATTGAGCGCCAGGACCTGATCCTGCTGCAAGCCATCGTTTTTGTGACCTCGATCGCCGTGGTCTTGATCAACCTCTTGCTCGACATCCTATACAAGGCGATCGATCCTCGGATCGAGATCGGCACACAATGAGCGTGGCCGAAACCGATCCTCCGCCATTGGCCGAGCCCCCCCCGTCCACGCCGGGGCCTGTCGCCGCTGGCGGGTATTGGGCCGATCTGCGCGGCGACAGTGTGGGCATGGTCGGTGTTTGCAGCCTGGTGCTGCTGCTTGTCGAGGGGCGTTGAGGCCAGCTCCTTGCCGCGTG
>CALCPC010000173.1 GCA_937900975.1 uncultured Paracoccaceae bacterium | reverse complement strand
GCCGCGCGGCGCGAGATTTTTCGCCGAAAAATCTACCCCACCCGGACCGCAGGCTTTCGCCCGCCACGATGTTGTCACGGACGTTCATATGCGAAAAAACCGAATAGCGTTGAAAGACGATGCCGCGGTCCAGCCCGGGTTCCGTCGCAGGTGGCGCACCCGCGATGCTGACACTGCCGCGGGTGGGACGCTCCTGCGCCAGAAGCAACCGCAAAAAGGTGGACTTGCCGCAGCCCGACGCGCCGACAATGGCGATGAACTCCCCCTCGTCCACGTCGACATTGACGCGCTCGAGGATGGGGCGGCCGTCATAGGTCTGAAACACATCGCTGACGGTGACAAAGCTCACAAGCCCTCCTCCGCCCAAGGGAAGAACCGGCGCGAGGCCCATCGCAGCAGCCAGTCCATCGCGAACGCCAGCACGGTGATCCAGATCACGTAAGTCAGGATCACATCCATGGCGAGGTAGCGACGCACCAGAAAGATGCGGTAGCCAAGGCCAAGGTCGGACGCGATGGCTTCGGCCGCGATCAGGAACAGCCAGGCCGGCCCCAGCGACAGACGCACCGCCTGGATCAGGCGCGGCATGACCTGCGGCAGCGCCACGCGCGTGGCAATGACCCAGCTGGACGCGCCCAGCGGCTGCGCCTTGACCAGCAGCTCCTGCGGGATCTCCAGCGTGCGCTGGCTCAGGTCGCGGATGATGAACGGCAGCGTGCCCACGACGATCAGCACCACTTTGGACAGCTCACCGAGGCCAAAGACGATGAATAGGATCGGCAGCAGCGCCAGCGGCGGGATCATCGACAGGACGGCCACGAACTGCGCCAACGCATTGCGCACCAGCGGCAAGAGCCCGATCAGCAGGCCAAAGATCAGGCCCAGCGACGCCGATATGCCGATGCCCAGCCCCAGCCGTTTCAGACTGGCCCATGTGTCGTGCCAAAAGAGGATGCGCCCGGTGCGCCGGTCGCCTTCGGTGGTCAGGCGCAGCATCGTATCGCCGACCGCGCCGGGCGCGGGCAAGAGCTTGTCCGACGGGTTTTCGGCCAGCCGTATCTCGGACCCGATCGCATAGGCGACGAAGGCCACCGCAAAGGGCAGCAACGGCAGGAACGCCGCCAGCGCCGGTCCGGGTTTAATGTTGATCAGGCGCATGGGATGTGCCGCCACGCCATGGCGCGGCGGCCCCTTATGATCAAAGGCTGCCGTCGGCGGCCATTTGCATGTAGGTCGTGTCGAACCGGAACCGGACGTTGTTCGCGGCCCCCGTCACCGACCCGTCCGGGTATTCCACCCCGACGAAATCCGCTGACGGTGCCCCCTCGCCCAGAATGCCCTTGGCGAACAGGAATTCGGCCACGCTGACCATCGTCTCGGGCAGCTCTGCGCTGCTGGTAAAGGCGACGGCGTCAGCCGGGTCATAGATCTTCTCGGTCGAGGCCAGCTGCGCCTGATAGCCCGCCAGATCGGTGCCGGAGGCTTCGGCCATGGCCGTCAGCACATCCTCGTCACCGGCGGCCATCAGACCCATCAGTTCGTACCACGCGCCCGCCATGGCCTTGCCGAAGTCCGGGTTCGCATCGAGCGTTTCGGTGTTCACGACCATCAGGTCGATGATCTCGCCGGGAATGTCGGAGCTGTCAAAGAGCTTGGTCGCGCCCGGCTCTTCGAGAATGGCCGACACCAGCGGGTTCCAGGTGACCACAGCCTCAACATCGTTGGTGGCAAAGGCCGCGATCATATCCGCGTCCGAGGTGTTGATCACACCATCCAGATCAGCTCCTACGGGGGTGATGAGCTTGGCCGCTCCGGCGCGTCCGGCTTTGTCGATACGCGCTTCGACGAACGCTTCGGCTCGGCCGCCCTAATCTCGATCATTTCCGCCGCACCCTCTGTTGCGGCTGGCGAGATCGAGGACGAAACCGCAGCCAATGTGCTCGAAGATGTGGGCGACGATCTGGCCGACGCCACCGACAGTGTCATCGGCGAATACCTCTCCATCGGTCCGGTTATCTACGTCGATCAAGGCGCGCGCGTCACCGTGATGGTCGACCGCGATCTGGAGAGCTTCTGAGCCATGACGCTGAGCTATCTCCAAGCCTCTCTCGATAAGCTGGTCGATGCCGCGCGGGACGATGTGATCGAAAGCTGCATCATCCCCGATGGAACCT
>CALCPC010000172.1 GCA_937900975.1 uncultured Paracoccaceae bacterium | reverse complement strand
GGTTCAGCCAGCGCGGCGCAAACTGCATAACGACATCGACGGCGGCATGGGCGCGATGAAGCTGCGCGTAAGGAAACATCATCAGCGCGGAGACGCCGACAATCATCTGGACCGCGTCCTCATAGCCCGGCAGGCCCGACACGTTCCCCCCCCAGGTGCCGGCAACCGCATCGGCGGTGAAGCCTGCCGCGTTGATCGCCGTTATCACAACGATCAGGATCAAAAGCACGCCGCCGCACAGCGCCCATGCGGTGATCGCGCGTTCAAGCCCCGCTCGAAAAGCCACTACCGACGCTCCTATTTTTGTGCGGAGATTTTGTGGAACGCAAAGGACGCAGGCCCCCCGGCACGGGCATCACAAGCGTCGGGCCCGGGGGGCGGCACAATCGGTCGAAGCCCGTGTCGGATTACTGACGCGTGTACTCCGCGATCATAGTGCGCGCACTGCCCAACAGCGCCTCCGCATCGATACCGACGACCGCGGCCTCTTCTACCCAACGCGCGACGGTCGCATCGAAGGGCCCCGCAAACTCTGCCGTCGCTTCCGGCGTCATTTGGGTGACATCGTTGCCAGCATCCCGCGCACGCTGGATCCCGATCGGTTCGATCCTGTTCCACGCCTCGCCCATTTGCGCAGCGATGGCCGCGCCAGAGTGATCGTCGATGATCTTGCGCAAGTCTTCGGGCAAGGAATTGTACCGGTCGAGGTTCATCGCGAAGAGGAAGGTCGATGTGCCAAAGCGCGCGCCATCGGCCATCTCGACCGAGGCCGATGTCAAATCGGCAAGGCCAAGCGGAATAGCGACTTCAAAGGGGACAAGACCCGCGTCGACCGTCCCTTTTGATAGGGCTTGGGGAAGCGCCGGCACGGGCATGCCCACAGGCTCTGCGCCCAGTTCCTCAACCATCCAAGCGCCGGTTCTTGAGGGGCTTCTGATCTTCAGGCCGTTCAGGTCGGCCAGGGACGCGGCGTTTCCCGTGCTAAAATGCAGCGCATTGCCCGAATGGACATGGACCAGCAGCGGGTGAATGCCGACATAATCCGGCAAAAGGATTTCCATCAGATCCTGGATCGCAAGATTGGTGGCCCGCGCATCGCTTAGGTGAATGCCCGGAAGCTCAAACACCTCGGTTCTTGGAAAGGTTCCCGGCGTGTATCCCGGCAACGTCCACACGATATCGACGACCCCATCGCGAACCTGGCTGTAAAGCCCGGGCGGCGTTCCACCCAATGACATCGCGGGAAAAATCTCAAAGGCGATGCGGCCGCCCGATGCTTCCTCAATCGACTTGGCCCAGGGCTCGATCAATTGGGTCTGTGCGGGCGCCTTCGGACTTAGAAAATGGTGGATCGAAAACGTGAACTCTTGCGCGATCACCGACGTCGATAAAGCCAAGGTTGCGACAGTTGCGCTCGCTACAAGAGACAGCCTGTTGAGAACTCTCATTTCGACCTCCATATCCGTGTCTGCACGATATTGTTGAGTGGTTGTTACGCTCGAAAACCGCTGCGCCGCCTGCGCGGGTTTCGCCCGCCGCAACAGCTTGGGTAAACCGGCCAGCCCGCGGCGCTTACGGACATGCCTCCCCCTCACAGGTAAAGCCTTCGGCTGGGATCCTCATGCGGCCGATCTGATCCACATCCAAAATGTAGGCGCCATCTTCGAACGCCCGCAGGATCCCCGCGATGGTTGTGCCACCATTGGTCAGAACCAGTCGGGGGTCGGCGGGGGGTACCGCAAGGGCGCAGCCGACCCCTGTACACTCCGCGATATCGGCGCTGATCCGTATTTCGCCAAGCTTGGTCGCCACCACATATTCGCCGTTCGAAAACTCCATCAGGTCGCCGCTGATCCGCACCGTGCCGTCGTCGACGATCAACGTGACGGCGGTTGTTGAGGTCTCTTGCGTCGTGCCTTCCGGGCACGCGGCGCCAACGCACGCGACATCGGCCGCGGGGATTGTCAAAAGGCCGACCGACGCCTGGATCCGGAAAAGGCCATCGGAAAACGCAACCAGCTCTCCCGATACGCCGCTGCCATCGTCATAGTTCAGCGTTATCTCACCCCCGCTTTGCGCAAGCGTCGGTGTCGCGAGCAAAAGCGCAGAAAAAAGAACGAGAGAGCGCATAAGAGATGCCCCAAACACCGCGCCTACGTCTGGCCGGTGGTGAAACGGCTTACAAACCCCAACGAGCTTGAGCGGAGGCCATGGCCGTGGCGCGCGATCACACGCCACTGCTTCTGAACTCACTCATATGCCGCCGCACAGTTTGGAACCAAAGCCCAGATTCCTTGATCGTTTTCAGACCGCTGTTGATTGCGGACAGGATTTCAGCGCTTCTTGGATTGGTCTTGGCGACCGTTGCGTGGAAAAAGTCGATATAGGACAGGTCATCGTGCAACTGCACGCTGCCGCGGGCATTCAGCTCCCTGATGCGCACATCGGCGACTTCGACCGCGACAAGTGCGATGTCCGCATTTCCGGCCAAAACCATGTCGATGCAGGATGCCGCATCGCCGGCGCGGACGATGTTCACGGCAGGCTCGGACAAGCCAACGGCCTCAAGCGGAACCAGCGTGTAATCCTCGGCGCGGCAGATGGTTTTGCCCGCCAGATCCTGATGCGCTGTGAATTCCGGGTCCGATGCGGCGGAGTAATAGCCGAAGATCTCCTCATACATCGGGTCGCTGAACTCGAATTGGTCACAAAGGAACCGCGACTCGCTGCCCAACTGCGCTGGATCGGCGCAGTCAGGCTGAAGCTGACCAATGCTGACATCGAAGGCGTTGCGCAGGATCAGCGGGTCAAGATGAGCGCCGAAATCATTGATGAAATCGATCTCGTAGTCGGGTTTGCCGCTTGCGTTCACCAGCGCCAGCTCTGCGATTTCGGTCAGCAATCCGCCTTGGGGGTTGCTTTCGTCAAGGAACGGACGCCACCCGGTCGCGCTTACGACACGGATCGGCGCGCTGTCGCCCGCCGGCGCAGCGCTGGGTTGCTGCGCTGTCTGATTGCCCAAGCACGGGATAAGCAGGCGCTGGCCGATACGGATGATCCCCGGGTTGGGGCCGATCAGATCCCGGTTGACATCATAGATGACCCGAAAGGCGCCGATATCATCATAGGCCCGCTGGGCGATCCCGGAAAGAAAGTCTCCGGCCCGAACTGTATACTCTTCACCACATGTGATGTCGTCGGCCTGCGCCGACGTCGCGAGTGCGCTGATCGCCGTTGCAGCGAGCAACATGGTTACATTTCGCATTTGTCCCACCTCAAGAAATTCTAGCAAATGCCCTAACAGACGCAGGGCGTTTCACCGCGTTGGCTAGAATGTCGCATCCACCGGTAGGCACGTTATCGATCACCAGAGACGCCAGCGTCAAGCATCTGTCGCCAAATGTCGGCCACAGAATACGGGACGCGCTAAGATTTCGGCAAACCGCCGGATAATCGCTTGGTCCTGCGGCTGTTCAGATCGCCATGGCCGGTGCCGATCCCGCCGCGGCCCTCCGACGGCGCGGTGGCCAAAAGGTTGCGCTGGCCAAAGGTTCGGCGAAGGCCATCGGTTTGGGCGCGGTCGACCATGTCGGGCCCCAGGCACCATTGGCAGAGCGCAACCGCGCCCATAGGGCCGGATACACATCGGCATGGCAGCAAGCCGCTTGGGCAGCCGCGGATCTGAAACATGCCGCGCCGGGGCAAAGGCCGCCCCCTCCTTCTGATATCGACACAGCGCTTTACTGGTAGATCCGCTGGTCACGCCTGCGGCAGTACGGGTCAAAAAATCAGAATCATCATGGCCATGGAACCCGCCAAAAAAAGGATCGACATGACACCGCCCTCCTAAAGGAAATCGCCCACCGTGTAGCCCGCGGGCCCCATGATCAGCGCATTAACCTGGTGGGTTGGGATAAGGAACGAATTAGAGGTGGCGATCGCAACCGTCAGGGCGAAAACCGCCGGGTCACCGCCGGCGGTCACGGCGATGGACACGGCCAGCGGGACCAGCAGCACCGTGGCGCCGACATTCGACATCACCAAGGTAAAACAGGTCGCCAAAACCGCCAAACCGATCTGAAGCCCAAAAATCGGCATTCCGTCCAGCAGGGCCAAGATCTGTGCAGCAATCCAGTCGGCGGTGCCCGTCGCCTGGACAGCTTGGCCAAGCGGGATGAGGCTGGCCAAAAGGAAAACCGTGCTCCAAGAGACGGCTGTATAGGCTTCCTCGATGCTGAGGACGCGCGTCAGGATCATGCCCGCGGCCCCCACAAAGAGGCAGAGCGACAGACGGAAATCGGTGAAAAGGATCAAACCGAGCGCGATCAGGAAAAAGATCAGCGCGTGCGGCACCTTTTTTGGGCGCAACTCTTCGCGCGGGAAATCTTGGGTGACGACGACGAAGTCGCGGTCCCGGGTGAGGTTCGCCAACCGGTCCCACCGGATATACGCGACCAGCGTGTCGCCGGCCTTCAGCTCCACATCGCCCACATAGCTTGGCGCGTGATCCTCCGTCTCGACCAGACTAAGCGTCTCGGACCCCCGGTGGATCGCAAGCAGGTTGGTCCCATAAGTCCGCCGCATGGTCAGTTGGGTCGGCGTCTTGCCGATCACGCTGGATCCCGGCGGGATCACAATCTCGGCCACACCGGCAATCGTCGGGGCGAACGTGTCGGCAAAGACATCAAGTTTTGGCAAAAGCCGCATCTCGGCCGTTTCGGCCATCGCCTGGACATCCGACTTGCGGCCGATCACGGCCAGGCGACAGGGCGTGGTGATCACCGTTGAGGTCAGGGGCGACATGAAGGTCTTGCCCTCAAAATTCGACCCCACAACGTAGATGTGTTGCTCGAACATCAACTCGCGGAAGGTCTTGCCCTCGAAGGCGCAGCCTTTGGGCAGAACGACCTCATAGATGCCGGTGTCAACGCCATAAAGGTTCTGCACATAGTCAAACATCGAGACACCGCTGACCACGTCCGTTCGGGCCTGCGACGGCAAGATCAGCCGACCGAAGCCAACGAAATACACCACGCCGGTCAAAACCAGCGCAAAACCGATTGGCGTGACGTCGAAAAGGCCGAAGGGCTCCATCTTCTGGTTGTCCGGCAGACCGGCGTTCGCGGTTAGGATCAGGTCGTTCAGCAGGATCAACGGCGACGAGCCGACCATCGTCATGGTCCCGCCAAGGATTGCGCAAAACCCCATGGGCATCAAAAGCCGGCTAAGCGGAATTTCGGTACGCACGGAAATTCGACTGACAACGGGAAGGAACAGCGCGGCCGCCCCAACATTTTGCATAAAGGAGGAGATGACCCCGACCGTGCTTGACACGATTGGGATAATCCGGCCTTCGGTCGCACCGCCATATTTCAGGATTGCGCTGGCGACCTTGCTCATCAATCCAGTTTTGTCGAGCCCGGCCCCGATGATCATCACCGCGATAATCGACATGACGGCGTTGGACGAAAAGCCGGAAAACAGCGTCGATGTGTCAGCAAGGTTTGAGAGGCCGGGGATCTGTGCCTACATGCCTAGTGTGACCATCACAAGGAGCGCCGTAAAGTCGATCCGAAAGACCTCTGTCACAAAAAGCGTGACCGTGACCCCAAGGATCGCGAGGACCACCATCATTTCCGTTGTGAGGTCCAAGATCACGCTGCGGTGCCTTTCGGGACTGTGGCGCGTGTCGGGGGCGGGATCTCTGCAATCCGCGCCGAAGACGCGCGGCGGGCGTTCCGCCCGCTTGCCGCGGCGGCCTTCGCCAAAAGACCCGGCTGCACGCGATGGGCAACGTCCCGCGCCGCGGCCAGGCAGATCGGATCGGGCCCGAACTGGCAAAGGGGGCGGATGGCCTGGCGCGGTTTGGGGCTTGGGTGGCTGTCGATCATAAGGGTGCGTCCGGTGCGATACAGCCTCGCAGCTTTGGCCGCATGCGCGCAATCCTTCTCTTCATCGAGGCTCGGTTTCCGAAAAACCCCCGAAGGACCGTTGCAAAGGGGGCCCATCACGGGCGCGCCCGCGAAACCAACCGACGGTCCCGACCAAGGCCGAAGGCAACGCGCAGAAGCGCAACCGAGACGTGTTTGGCACCGGTTCGAGCTTGGCCGCCCCCCTTTGCGCGATGCGCCGCGCCGGGATCCGGTCCCGTCTTGGCGCGGCCCGGGCAGCACGCAACCGGCGTTCACGCCCGCCCAGCCCCCGCAAACCACGCCCGGCGCCCGCCCCGAGCGTTTCGTGACATATCTCTGACCTCAAGCATCCCAGAACGCGTTGAAATCCTTGATTTCAAACAGCGTTGTCGGCGTCAGGTGTTTCACGAAACGCTTTAAAGCGGTTTTGGTCCAAGCAGGGTCAGAAAACACGGATGCCGGGCGCGCTCATTCGCCTTCGACCGCCAAACGCTCTCCCAAAGCAGAACACGAAAACATCCCGGATCGACAGAGCGACACAGCCGTTCGGGCCGGCGAAACGCATCGCGCACAGCGAGGGGCATCTGAGGCCCGAGAGCGGCGTTAGTCGATGTCGACCGCCGCGACGATGCGCCCATCCCTTGGGTTTTGAAGGAGGACCACCAAAGGCCCCTCTGCGGTCAGCGTCAGCGTGCGAACACCCTCGGCATCCCAGCGCTCCACTTGGCTTAGCTGCGTGCCGACCCGATGATAGGTCAGCGTTTTGCCCG
>CALCPC010000171.1 GCA_937900975.1 uncultured Paracoccaceae bacterium | reverse complement strand
GGTGTCGGCGCTGGGGGTGGGAAGACGCTGCCCTGCTTCTGGGCGCGCCGGGGCGGTTAAGATGCGCCTTGGTAGCGCAGCCCTCATCGTAGTGTTGACTTCGTCAAGAACGGTGTGGGATCAGCATGTTATGCGCGACGCGGACAGCAAATCCCCCAATGCTCCGACCCATGTCATCGTAGGGGATGGCATCACGGCGCTGGCGTTTTTCGAGGCCTGCCTCGACCGCGACATCGGCGCCGTCACCGTTATCGGCCGGAACGCCACGGCGCTCGGCCGCGGCGCGGCCTATGCCAAGGGCGCCGCGGGAAAGCCTTGGCGCTATGCCTACCTCCTCAATTCACCGGCCGACGACATCGATCCGCAGTTTGCCGCCTGGCTCTCCCAACGCTGGCGCCATGTCTGCGCGGTGATGGCCGGGCGTGCCCCCGATTGGTTGCGCGCGGCCGCCCCCTTGGTCGACCAAGGCGACATTTACGGCGTGAACGCCCCGCGAGAGTTCTATGGCGACTTCATGGAGGAGACGGCGGAGGCGATCCGGACAGCGCTGGTCGCCCGGGGCGTCCGGGTCACGTTTCTCGACGATACCGCGCAGGCGCTCGATATAGGGCCAGAGGGCGTCGTCCTGCGAACCGCCGCGGGGCGGGCACTGCGCGCCGATGGCATCGACATCGCGCCGGGCGGCCCCTCCACCCTGCGGATTGAGGGGGATGACACAGCCTTCAGCGCGCCCTCGGTCTTTGGCCACGAAGACAGGATTGCAGAGCACATAAGACGGGGCGCCGAGATTTTTTGCATCGGCGGGAATGCCGCGATGCTCGACGTTCTGCGCCTCTGCCAAAGCCTGATCCCAGAGACGGCGCTGCGCTTTGTGGCCTGCGCGCCGGACGGCGCCGTCCCGGCGGCGCTGGTCCCGCGGCTGCCGCGAAAGATGACAGAGCCGACGCTGACCCCGGGCCACACGACGGCAGAGACCTTTCTGGCCGAGATCCGGCGCGAGATCGACCGCGCAGAAGCGCGGGGCGAAGCGATGCGCGAGATCCGCGCCGGGTTTCGCGCACATTTCTTGGATCACCCGCTCAAAACCTACCTGACCGATCTTGGTGAGGCGCGCAAAGTTCCAGGCGCGTTGCGGTTTTGGCTGCGCGGCGGCACCCGGGACACGATTTTTGACCTGCACCGGCTGATCCGGACAGGCACCGCGCGGATGATGACTGGAAAGGTCCGCGCGGTTCTTAGCCATGACGACGGGGCCGAGGTAATCCTTGAAGACGCAGCCGGGCGGGAGAGCCGGTACAAAACGGGATTTGTCGTGAACTGCGCCGGCGCTGGCCCTGGATCCAGTTTCGACCCTTTGACGCAGGACCTGATTGAAAAGGGGTTTCTTGAGCGGCGAGGGCGCGGCACGGCCCTCGCGGTTGGGGCGGGGCTTTCTGTGGGTGGGCCCCGGATCCGCTATCTCTCCCCCGCTGTTGCCGAAATTGGCGGGGATGTGATGGCGATGCCGCTTTACGATGCGCATATGCTGCGCCAGGCGGTGGCACGCGCGACGCCGACCTTGCCAGTGCTGCAGACCCGGGCGGCTGCGCCCCCGAGCAATGTTCGGTTGCTGTGATCTGGTCGATGCGGCCCGGATATGACGAGAGCGCAGGGTTGACCGCCGTGTCTGAACCCGACGGTTTCAAGGCGACCGACGGATCGTCCGAGCGCCGCGCAGCCGAGCGCCTCTCCGGTGGCCCATGAACCCGCCGGCAAGTCGAAAACCGCAGCGGAGCGCGCGCCAAACACCCCGGCATCGCCGTTTTGCATCGCTGCGAACCCCAGACTGGCGGCCAAGACCTCGCACTGCCGGGGCGCCCGAAACTTTGCTCTTCCGGGTGGAGGAAACCTTGCCCGGCCAGGTGGCCTAAACCTCGCCCTGCCCGGTGGCCCAACCCTCTCCCTGCCCGGTAGGCAAAATCTCGTCCTGCCGGGCGGGCGATCCGATGGCGGTGGACCACTGGCGACAGCCAGCTCAGCCCTCGCTCCGCAAAGAGGAGTCAAGCCGGTCGAGCAGCCAATCGCCGATCATGCTGATCGACAGCGCAAGGCAAAAGATCAGCGCACCCGGCATCAGGGTCAGCCACCAAGCGGTCAGCAACCGGTCGCGCCCCTCGCTCATAATCTGACCAAGGCTGGTCAAGGGCGGTTGCACGCCAAGGCCAAGAAAGGACAGCGCGGTCTCAAGCAAAACGGTCAGGGGCAAATTGACGGTGAATTGCACCAGCGCCACGTTCAAGATGTTGGGCAGAACATGGCGAAGATAGATCCGCACCGGTGACGCGCCGAGCGCCTGCACAGCCGTCACATAGCCGTTTTCCTTGGCCGACAGCGTCGCGCCCCGCATCAGCCTTGCATAAACCTCCCACCCGTTCAGACCGACCAAAAGCAGGAACAGCGCAAAGCTGTTGTCGAACATGGCCAACAGAAAAAGCGCCACGACAATGATCGGAAGCGAGGCTTGAACGTCGATCGCCGCGACGATCACAGCCTCTGT
>CALCPC010000170.1 GCA_937900975.1 uncultured Paracoccaceae bacterium | reverse complement strand
ACCGCCCCAAAAACGGCACGCGGCCGATCGAGGACGGGTGTTTGAGTTGCGTCCCCGTGGGGCAGGGCGAAAGCCGTCCGCCACCGCCTGGCCAAGCGCGATTTCCGACGGCAAGCCGTTCTGATCGCTTGAAAAAGACCCTAGGCGTCGCCGCCGACGATCCGGCGATAAAGCGGCAGCAAAACCCGGCTGCTGAAGGGGATCAGCAAAAACCCGATGGCAAGTCCGATCACGCCGTCAAGAAACGCCGTCACGAACCACTCCACTCCGCCGCGGGCCAGCGTTAGGCTGTGCGCAATGCCCACAGCAATGTCGTGGATCGTCTCATAGGGTGCTTTTAGCCCCATCTCATAGGCGCCGTGCACAATGATCGAGCCTCCGACCCAGACCATCGCTGCGGTCCCGATGACGACCAAAAGCTGCATGAAACCCGGCATTCCCCGCACGATAAGCCGGCCTAATTGGCGCAGTGCCGGCGTCCGCCCGCCCGCGGCCATGGCGAGACCAAGATCATCCGCTTTCACAATCAACGCGACCGCGCCATAGACCGCGACCGTGATGATCACAGCCGACAGCGCAAGGGTGACGGCCATCATCGGAAACGACAATGTGGGCGGGAGCGCCGACAAAGTGATGGTCATGATCTCCGCGGACAGGATGAAATCGGTTTTGACGGCACCCTGCACCTTCTTTTCTTCCAGATGCGCGTCGGATTTTTTGGCGGCGACCAGGTCGGCGGCATAAGGGTCATGCGGGTTCAGTGCATGATGCACTTTTTCGGCGCCCTCATAGCAAAGATAGGCGCCGCCCAGCATCAAAAGCGGCGGGATCGTCCAGGGGGCAAAGGCGGACAAGATTAGGGCCAAGGGCAAAAGGATGACCAGCTTGTTGAAAAGAGAGCCCTTGGCGATCTTCCAGACGATCGGGATCTCTCGCTCGGCCGCGAAGCCGTGAACGTATTTCGGCGTCACCGCAGCATCGTCGATCACCGCGCCTGCGGCCTTTGACGAGGCTTTGACCGCCTGCCCGATGACGTCGTCGACCGAGGCCGCCGCAACCTTGGCGATGGCCGCCACGTCGTCCAAAAGTGCCAGTAGCCCGCTCATACCCGGTACCCCGCGCGACCGGGGCAAAGCCGCCCCGGCGTTGTCCTATCACACCCCGGCAACACTGCAATCGGCCTTGACGCCCCCAACCGCATGACGCGGGCGCAAAACCGACCCGCTCGCGTCCAGAGCCGGCCGTGTCAAGCCGCGTTCAAGATCCGTGGCTCCGGCAGGGATCTGATCGGGACTGGCCTTAAATCACGGCCCGCTCGACCAACGGTCGCGCGGCCAAGATGCGGTCATAGTGAAAGGGGGAGAGGTCCAGCGTTTGGTAGCACCCGCCGGTCAGCCATTCGGCCATCCCCCGCCCCATTGCCGGCGCCTGTTGCAGCCCATGGCCCGAAAATCCGTTCAAAAAGTGAAAGTTCCCGACCTCTGGATGCGGGCCGACAACGGCATTTTGATCAAACGTGTTATAGGCGTAATGCCCGGCCCATTCCTGCTCAACCCGGATCGCTTCGAACGCGGGGATCCGATGCGCGAGGGCGGGCCAGATGCGGTCTTGCCAAAGCGTGTGGTCCATCTCCAGATCGTCGGGCGCGGTGGGGCCATCGGGGCGGGCGAACCCGCCGGCCATATAGGTTTCGGCACCGTCTTGGCGGACATGGATGCCCGCGGGATCAACGGTCAGGGGCAGGCGCCCGGGCAACGGCGTGGCGGCGCGGAAAACCCATGTGAAACGCTTCCGCGGCTCCACCGGCACGGTCAGCCCGGCCATCGCCGCTGTCGCCGCGGCCCGCGGACCGGTGGCGTTCACAATCTGGCCCAGCGCGATCTCTGATCCATCGGCGAGCGTCGCTGACACGACGCGCGCGCCCTTGCGGCGCAGCGCCACAACCGTGTTGGCGACAAACTCCACACCCCGCCGCCGGGCGCCGCGCCGCCAGGCATCGAACACCGTGATCCCGTCCCAATACCCCTCATCCACGGGGTTGTGAGAGCCCAGCGCAAGATCGTCGGTGCGGTAAAAAGGATAGGCGCGCGCGATGGCTTCGGGCGTCAAAAGCCGCGTTCCGGCGCCGGCGGCCACTTGCACGGCATGATTTGCGCGCAGCGCGTCGGCACCGGTCTGCGTGGTCGCAAGATACATATAGCCGAAGTCCTGGATCGACAGGGTGGGGGCCTCCGGGTCCTCGATCTCTGCGCGGAAATTCTTGATATAGGCCGCCGCGAACTGGCTGATCCGAATGTTGATCTCGGTCGAGAACTGCTGCCGTATGCAGCTGTTGGTGCGCGCGGTAGAGCAATCGGCATAGCTTGGGTCACGCTCCACCACCAAGATACGCCCGTCGAAATCGGGATGCTTTGCCAAAAACCACGCGGTCGCGGCGCCCCACAAAGCGCCGCCGACAAAAACGACGACAAAGCGCCAATGGGTGGGGGTTTGGGGGAAGGTGGGTTTTAGCATACAGGGGAACCCGCAGTTGAGG
>CALCPC010000169.1 GCA_937900975.1 uncultured Paracoccaceae bacterium | reverse complement strand
CCCCCCCCCCCGGCGGGGGCAAATCGCACCCCCCCCCCGCAGCCTGACCAAGGCCCCCCTTCTTCGCGGTGCTACTAGAGCACCCGTTCCCCCGAGCGCTTACCAAAGCGCCGCTATTCCCGCGCGCTTACCAAAGCGCCCCCTTTTGCTGCGCGCTTACCAGAGCGCGACCACCCCCGTCGCCGTCGTGCCGCCGTTCAGCACCCGCACCGCGCGCAGCGGCAACAGGCTGCCGCCCGGCACGCCGGGCAGCGTCACGATCCCGCCATCGGCCATCTCGATCTGAAGATCGCCGCCGCCGCCCACGTAAAGCGCGCGCGGCACATGGCCGAAAACAGTGGTCGCGCCGTTGGGCGCGGCCTCGGCGGCGCGCACCGGTGCTGTCAACGTGCTGGCGAAATCTTTGTAGCTGTCCATCGGTCCTGTCCTTTTCGGCCCCTCGGGGCTTTTGCGATACACCCCAAGGGCGCGTTTTGTATCTCCGCCCCTCCGGGGCGATTTTAGCTCCCGCCCCTCCGGGGCGATTTTAGCTCCCGCCCCTCCGGGGCGCGGGCGATCCGACAGAAATACGCCCGCACGTCTTACGCCGCTGGCCTGTCGGACGGATCTCGGGCGGCGCCGGGGCGGAGGCGTAGCCGAGCGGGGTAAGCCCCGCCTTAACCCGCCGCGCGCCCGTCCGCAGCGCGGCGCAACGCGTCCGCCCCACCACCCGCATGCGCGTTTTGGGGGGTGCCCGGCTCAGCGAGGGTCGGGACCCGCCGGCCTCTCACCGGAATTTTTGGCCGGCGCGGCGCGCGGAGAGGTTGGGGGGCTAGAGGGCGCATCGCGCAGCGCGTTTCGGCGCCCGCAAAAACCCCGTCTTGACGCCTTGCCCCAAGCCGGCCCATCAGAAGGGCATGGCCTTGTCTCGCTTGCCCGTCCGTGACCCGCTGCGCATGACTTGGCGCGCATGGTCGTCCTGCATGGTTTGTCGCCCGTGATCGGGCGCATACCAAAATCGCCCGTGATCGGGCGCGCACCCAGATCGCCTGTGTCCTGGCGCGCGCGGCTTGGCGTGCGTGGAGGGCGCGCATGACCCCCGCGCGCCGGCTTGCGGCCGAGGCGCTTGGCACCGGGTTTCTGGTGGGCACCGTCGTCGGCTCTGGCATCATGGCCGAGACGCTGACCGGCGACGGCGCGCTGGCGCTTCTTGCCAACACGCTGCCCACGGGCGCCATCCTGGTTGTCTTGATCACCTGTCTCGGACCGATCTCGGGCGCGCATTTCAATCCCGCGGTCACGCTTGCCTTCCGCCTGCGCGGCGCGATCGCGACGCCGCGCGCGCTGGCGTATGGCGCGGCACAGATCGGGGGCGGCATCCTTGGGGCGCTCATCGCCCATGCGATGTTCAAGCAACCGCTCTGGCAGATCTCGACCACCGCGCGCACCGGGCCCGCGCAATGGCTGGCCGAGGTCGTGGCGACCTTCGGCCTGGTCACCGTCATCTTCGCAGGGCTGCGCCACCGGGCCGAAGCGGTGCCCTGGCTGGTCGGGCTTTACATCACCGCGGCCTATTGGTTCACCGCCTCGACCAGCTTTGCCAACCCCGCCGTCGCCATCGCCCGCAGCCTGTCGGACACGTTTTCGGGCATCCGCCCGGTCGATACGCCGGGCTTTATCCTGGCCCAGATCCTGGGCGCGGGGCTTGCCGTTCTGCTGGCCCGCTGGCTTGTCGCGCCCGACCCGCCGCGTTAAGCGCCGCGCGCCGCCGCGGCGCGACACGCCCTGCGCCGTCCTCGTCCTCGCGCTTCGGCCTTCTCGGCCCGTGTCCGGTCTCTCGCGCCAAGGCTCGATCAGCCAGGCGCATCGCGCCTTGGGATCAGACGGGCGCCAGGGCCTTTTCCAGATTGGCCAGCGCTTTTTTGTAACCGTCGCGATGGCCGGCAGGCCCCCCCGCGCCGACAAAGGACGTCACCTGGTCGGTCAGCCTCAGCCGCGTTTCGACGGCGCCATGGGGTTCGAAATCGAAGGTGATCAGCGCCACCGTCAAAAGCGCATCGCCCTCCCAAAGCGTTTCGGTAAAGGCAATCAGCCGGTTTTCGATCACCCGGTGATAAAACAGCTCAAGCCTCCATCTCAGATCTTCGGGACGGCCACAGCGCGCCGTCTCCCGCCCGCCGGTTCGGACATCCGCAGCATCGATCACGACCGCGGTGTCGGGCGATGGCGCCGACCAGGCCTGACGCATCTCAGGGTCGCGATAGGCTTGAAACAGCCGGGTTGGCGGGGCTGCGAAGACGCGCTCGAAAACAAGGGTTTCGTGGCAGATATCCATGGCTCAGGTCTCTTGATCGCCCGCGGTCAGCGCCGCCAGCCGGTCCAGCCGGCCGTCCCACGCCGCCCGGCGGTCGGTGATCCAGCGGTCGAGCGATCGGAGCGCTGGGGGGTTGATAAAACAAGTGCGCACGCGCCCCGTCTTCTTGCTGTGGATCAAGCCGGCCCGTTCGAGAACGCCAAGATGCTTGGTGAACGCCGGCAGAGCCATCGCATGTGGTTTGGCAAGATCGCTGACCGAGGCCGGACCCTGCAAAAGCCGTTCGACAACAGCAAGGCGGGTCGGATCGCCAAGCGCTTGAAACCGGATGTGCAAAAGCTTTTCCATTTGGATAAGTTATCACGGATCGCCGCATGAGCCCATAAAAACTTTCCCAAAAGGCAAACTATTTCGGACAGGACCCCGGCGCGCTTTGCCCAAAAACCGTCAATCTTGACATGAATTGCCCATGCAACGGCATGCCGAGCGCGCTACACCCGCGCAAAAGACACAAAGCGCGGGACACCCGCGCCAAAGATACGAGGCGCGCGACACCCGCGCAAAACTTACGAGGCGCGGGGCCCCGCGCAGAAGTCGTCAAGAGGTTGCCCATGGACATTACCCCCACACCGCTTCCCGGCGTTTTGATCCTGACACCGCGCCGGTTTTCCGATGATCGCGGGTTTTTCGCCGAGGTCTGGCGCGACACGACGCTGGCCGAGCACGGGATCGAGATCGGGTTCGTCCAGGACAACCAGTCGCTTTCGCGCCAGACGGGGACGGTGCGCGGGCTGCATTATCAGGCGCCGCCCCATGCCCAGGCCAAGCTGGTGCGCGTGGGCCAAGGGGCGGTTTGGGATGTAGCGGTCGATGCCCGCCGCGGCTCGCCCCATTACGGCCGCTGGACCGGCGTGAAGCTTTCGGCCGCCAATGGCCGTCAGCTTCTGGTGCCGTCGGGGTTTCTGCACGGCTTCGTCACGCTGACCCCGGAATGCGAGCTTTTGTACAAATGCTCGGACCGCTATGCGCCGGCGGCCGATGGCGCGATCCATTTCGCCGACCCAGGGCTTGGCATCGACTGGGGCATCGCGCCCGACCGCGCGCTCCTCTCGGCCAAGGACGCGGCGGCGCCGGGCTTTGGCGATTGGCAAAGCCCCTTCGACTACACCGGCCCCTTCCCGTGGGAGGAGCGGTATCCGGCGCCGCCGGTGGAGGCCGCACCCAAAACGAACGCCAAACTGAGTGCCGAACCGAATGCCGGCGCCGCGGCGGAGCTGCGCCCGTGACGCTGCTGATCACCGGCGCTGCCGGCTTCATCGGTTCGGCCGTCGCCCGGCTGGCCGTGGCCCGCGGTCAGCGGGTCGTGGCGCTTGACGCGCTGACCTATGCCGGCAACCCGGCCAATCTTGCGCCGGTGGCCGACAGCCCGCTTTATGCCTTCGAGAAGGCCGATATCCGCGACCGCGCGGCGCTGGACCGGATCTTTGCCACCCACAGCCCCGGGGCAGTGATGCATCTTGCCGCCGAAAGCCATGTCGACCGCTCCATCGACGGGCCGGCGGCCTTTATCGAGACCAACGTGACCGGCACCTACACGCTGTTGGAGGCCGCGCGCGGCTTCTGGGACGGGGCGGGGCGGCCCGAGGCGTTCCGCTTTCACCATATCTCGACCGATGAGGTCTATGGCTCGCTCGGGCCCGAGGGCGCCTTTACCGAGACGACGCCCTATGCCCCCCGCTCCCCCTATTCGGCGTCGAAGGCGGCCTCCGACCATCTGGTCGCGGCCTGGGGCGAGACCTATGGGCTGCCCGTCGTGACCACCAATTGCTCGAACAATTACGGACCCTATCACTATCCCGAAAAGCTGATCCCGGTGGTGATTTTGCGCGCGCTTGCCGGCCGGCCGATCCCGGTCTACGGCCAGGGCGCGAATGTGCGGGACTGGCTTTATGTGGAGGATCACGCGGACGCGCTTTTGACGGTGCTGGCGCGCGGGGCCGTGGGGCGTAGCTACAATATCGGGGGGGAGAACGAGGCGACCAATCTCGACCTGGTCAAAAAGCTGTGCGCGCTTTTGGACGCGCGCCGCCCCGAGGCCGCGCCGCACGATCGGCTGATCGCCTTTGTCGCCGATCGCCCGGGGCACGATCTGCGCTATGCGATCGACCCCAGCCGGATCCGGGAAGAGCTTGGCTGGCGCCCCTCTGTGACGTTGGACGCGGGGCTTGCACGCACCGTCGATTGGTATCTGACCAACGAGGCGTGGTGGCGCCCCCTCCTTGCCGCCGACGACCCGCTTGCGCGGCGCGGCGTGGGCGGCGGCCCGGCGTAGCTGGAGCGTTTTTCGTTCTAAATGCGTTAGACCGCATCAGACATCGCTCCAGAGCCGCGCCAGCCAGGCGCGCGCCTCCATCCCGCCCCGCCCACAGCAGCACAGCAAGTCCGCCAGGGTCCGTGCCACACCCCTTACGCCACCCGATGGACGGCGGCGGCAAAGCAGCCCGGTTTTGCATAATGCAGATGCCCATAGGCGACGGTGGCGTCGTCGAAGGCCTGCGCAATCGCTGCGCCGACTGCTGCGCCGGGCAAGACATCGGCTGCGACCATAAAATGGTGCTGGTCAAAAAAGCGCAGCGATATCAGGCGTGTGCGGATCACCTCTGGCACCGCGTTGACGGCGACGGCCGCAGGCTTCGCGTCTTTGCGGACAAAAATGGCGTGGCTGGCGCGGTAGGGGCTGTCGGCGGGCTGGTGCTGGTGGTGGACCAAGACGACCGTCTCGCCGACCTCGGCGTCTTCAAGGCTGACGCGGCAGGGGGTGCCCGGTTTTTCGGTCACGATCTGGAGCCGGGCCTGTCGCGCGGCCAGTTCGGCCTCGGTCAGGCCGAAAAGATCGGCCGCGACGGCGGCGGGCAGCGGTTTGATGTGAAAATCGGCCATGGTGTCGCTCCTGCTGGGTCGGGCCCAAGGATAAGGACCCGAGGGTACGGGCCTGAAGGTACGGGCCTGAGGCTTTTGCCCGCGACCCGATCTTTGCGGTTTCGACTGGGGTTTCGATTGCGGTTTCGATTGCGGTTTTGGGGCGGGGCGGAGGGTCTTACCGCGCCCGGGGACGGGCGACCTTACCGCGCCCGGGGGCGGGCGACCTCCCTGCGCCCGGGGACGGGCGACCTCCCTGCGCCCGGGGACGGGCGACCTTACTGCGCCCGGGGGCGGGCGGCCTTACTGCGCCCGGGGGCGGGCGACCTCCCTGCGCCCGGGGGCGGGCGACCTTACTGCGCCCGGGGCGCGCGGAGGAGCGCGTGGCGCATGTCTCGGACCGAAAGCAGCGCCCGGCCCGCGGCGTCCAGCACATCGGCCCGGGCGGTGATGCCGGTGTCGTCTTGATGCGTGATCTCGAACCACAGCCGGGCATCCGCGGGCAGCGGGCCGGCGGCGCGGTGGATCGCGCCGATGGCCACCGGCAGCGCTGTGCGGCCGAGATAGACGCTCGACCAGATCAGCGGCAATTGCGCCACGGCGTCGAGCAGCACGGGGTCGAGGATGTCCGCCCCGAAATCCAGGGTTTCGGCGGCGGCGGCAAGATCCCGCGCCGCACCGCCCCCAAGGCCCGGGCCGGGCACCCCCGCCTTCTCCGGGTCAAATGCTGCCTCCTCCGGGGGCCTGACTAAAGCCTCCTCTGGTGCGCCAAATATCCCCTCCTCCGAAGCGCCGGGTGCCCCCTCCCCTGGCGGGCCGAAGACCGTCTCCTCCAGGGGACCGGACCCTGCTTTCTCCGGAGGGCCAGACCCTGCATCCGCTGGAGGGCCAGACCCCGCCTCTTCCAGGGGCCCGGCGCCCCTATCCCTTGGCAGCGCAGACCCCGGCGCCGCCGAAGGTCCGCCGCCCCCGCCAGGACCGGGCTTGGCGCCGCGATGGCTGGGTGTCGCGGCGGTTTCCGCGCCGCGGCACGCGGGCTTCAGCCGGGCGCGGATGCCGCCGGGCCACAGCGCCTCGATCTTGCCAAGCGCCTGGAACCGAGGCCCGTGGAAGAGATGGCGCCGATAGGCCTCGGCACCGCTGAAGGCCCGCGCATCCGCCGGGGGCGGGGCATGGGGCGGTGCGGGCGGGCGGGGCGGGGGCAAGCCCGCGCCAAACCGCAGCCGGGCGGTGTAATGCGGTCGGTCGCTTTTTGTGTAAAGGGCCGCATGGATCGCATCGGCGTCTCTCTCTGCGCGCGCGGTCACCGGCTCGGGCATGGTGTCAAAGACCAGCCCGTGTTTCAGCCCCAGGGCCTCTACGGTCGTCACGACCGTATCTTGGCCCGCGCTTGCGCCTCCGGTTTTGCCCGCGCTTGCGCCCCTGGTTTTGCCCGTCTCGCGCGCCGCCCGCATCATCAGCGCCAGCGCCACGGCCATCGGCAGCACCGGGCGGCCGGCAATGCGATGATCGGCGAGCCAGGGCAGATCGGGGGAAAGCGTCACCGACAGCGTCTCTTCGGGGTTGGCCCAGGGGCCTTGGCCGCAGACCGCGGCTATGGGGCCCCTGTCCTCCGCAAGCCCCGCGGCGAACAGCGCCTGACCCGTCGCGCGGGGCACCAGCGCGATGCCGCGCGCGGCCAGTGCCCGCGCCGCCCCTTCCGTCACCATGCCAGCACCCGCCCAAGGGCCCCAGTCGTAGACCCGCACCCGCCGCGCCCGGCCCGAGGCCGCAAGGGCGCGGCCAAGCTGCGCCATCACCCCGTTGGCCGCCGCATAGCTGGTCTGCCCCGCATTGCCGAACCGCGCCGAGACCGACCCGAAAAGCGCGATGAAGGCCAGCGTGTCCGGCAGATGCGCGAGCAGCGTCATCAGCCCCAGCGTTTTCGGCGCCATCACCCGCGCCCAGCTTTCGTCCGAGATGCGGGCCAGCGGCGCGTCCTCGATCACCCCGGCGCCGTGGACCAGCGCATCGACCGGCCCGTGGCGGGCGGTGATGGCGGCCAGGGCCGTGCGGGTGGCGGCGGGATCGGCGGCGTCGAAGGCGGCATAGTCGACCCGCGCGCCCAGGGCTTTCAGCCTTTGGATCGTCGTGTCGATCTCGCGCGCGGCCAGCACGGCCTGCGCCTGGGCGCGGGCGCGGACCGGGTCGGCCCCTTCGGCGTGGAGCGCTTGGGCCAGGGCCGGGGCTGCGGTCGGCAGATCGGGGCGGAGCGCATCGGCGCGCGGCGCCGGCCGCCGGCCGGTCAGCACCAGCGTGACACCGGGACGGGCCAAGGTTTCGAGCGCCGCCGCCGTGATCCCGCGCCCGCCGCCGGTGGCCAG
>CALCPC010000168.1 GCA_937900975.1 uncultured Paracoccaceae bacterium | reverse complement strand
CTTGAACGCGTTTTCTGATGATGACTGACCTGCTTTGAACGGAAAATGCTCTAAGCCCGCGTCGGTTGGCTGGCGGCTGCGCACCTCCAGGCCGTGTCGGCGCGGTTTCAGACAGGTCAAGCAGGCCCTCGTTGACCGAGGTGACGCGCGGACCGGCGTTCTCCTGGGGATGTCGGTCTTGGGCTGTGTCACGGGTCGAAACAAACCCTCCGGGGATCCCAAGACGCGGGTTTCGGCCCGCAGCAGAGCGATGAGATTCACCGGCGGCCGTGCGGCGCGGATTATCTCTCTAGAAGATCAGGTCTTGGTTCCGCCTTTCGTCGATCCTGGGCGCGCCACCGCGAAAAAGCCGAAGGGCCGCAGGCTTTGACGCAGCCGCCGGTGATCGAAAGCAATGCGCGAAAGGCTCGATGCGCGCGGTATCATCTTGCGCTGAGACGTCTTCCAACGCCGGTGGCGATCCCGGTTTTGCGCTGAAGCGGTCGCTTTCGTCCCAGTTCTGCAGCCCGTTTCGGCGATAACCCAACGCTGCGTGAAATCAAAGATTTCAACGCGGTAGGGGATGCTTGATGCCTCAGGTATTCCACGAGATGGGATTGTCCGGGAAACGGCCTTTGAGATGCCATGGGGACCAAGAAGCGCACCACCTCTGCGGCCGAAGCGGTGGCATTGGGGATCTGACGGAACGTCCCGGATCTGTGGCTCGCGCACCTGTCACGGCCATGTCGGCGCCCGCAAAACCACGAAACACGCCGGTGACCGTCCGGTTCGGGCGGCGGCTCCGGGGATGGGCACTATGGCTGGTAGGAGCGCCGCGCCGCTTTTGCGCCAGTGTTCCGCCCCGGTTGACCGGGCGCTGCGCGCAACGGCGGCGCTTGGGTTCAGCCATCCCGCAAAGGCGTGCCGATCCTGCGGCAGGGTTTTGGCGACCCGTGGGGGGGTGCCTTCCTCAACCGCGGCGCAGGGCTGTCAGGCGATCTCACCGAAGATCTGGTCGGCGTATTCGGCCATGTAGATCTGTAGCCACGGCGTAAAACGCTCTGGCGCTTCGGCGATCTCCTGGTGCAGCGTTTTCAGGTCGATCCAGCGGGTTTCCATCACTTCGGCGGGGTTTGGGCGCAGCGAGGGGCGCCCTTCGCCGACGTAAAGCGTGACGACCTCATGCTCGATCAGCCCGGCGCCGACATCCGCGCGGTACTCCACCCGGTTGCGGCGGGTGAGGGGAAGGTTGGTGATCCCCAACTCTTCCTCCAGGCGCCGGGTGGCGGTCTGGTCGAGATCTTCGCCCCAATGGGGATGCGTGCAGCAGGCATTGGCCCAAAGGCCGGGTGTGTGGTACTTGCCCAAGGCGCGGCGTTGCAAAAGCGTCCGCGCGCCGTCCATCACAAAAACGGAAACGGCCAGGTGACGCATGCCGCGGCGGTGCACCTCTAGCTTATCGATCGGGGTTAAGGCGCCGTTGTCCCAGGCCGGGATGTTCAGCGTCATGTCGCGGGGATCAGACGGGTGAGGTGACCGATGTTTTTGGCCATGATGCGCAAATGCGCAAGCGGTCGGGCGCGGACAAGTTTTTTGTTCATATAAGCCTCGAACGTCAGGCGCTGCACATCGATGTCGCGGCAGAGCGTTACAAACCGCTCCCGCCGGTCGTCGGAGCGGTACCAGGTGTCTTGCATCACGCGCAAGACACGGAACACCATCTTATGCTCCTTCATAAAAAAGCGCCGGGCCAGCGCCAGATCCGCGACCCGGCCGCTGGTCAGCGTGGCGGCTGCGGCCATCGCGGCAAACCGCCCGCCGATCATCGCATAATAAATACCCTCGCCCGAAGAGGGGGCGACCACGCCCGCCGCATCGCCGGCAAGGACCACATCGCGCCCGTTATCCCAGCGTTTGAGGGGTTCGAGCGGGATGGGCGCACCTTCCCGCCGGATAGTCTCGCACCCTTCAAGGCCGGCGGCGCGGCGGAGCGCGGCGGTCGCCTCCTTCAGGTCGACGCCTTTTACGCCCGAGCCCATGCCGACGCTTGCCTGGGCGCCGTGCGGGAACACCCAGCCGTAGAAATCGGGTGAGATGGTGCCATCGTAGATCACATCGCAGCGGGTCGGGTCATAGCCGCCGGCGTCCGGGGCGGCGATGACCTCATGATATGCGATGACGTAAGGGATGCGGTCGCCGCCCGGAACCTCGGCCCGTGCTACGTCCGAGCGGGCGCCGTCGGCGCCGATGACCAGGCGGGTCGACACGGGTTCGGGGGCGTCGGTCCCGCGGCGGCGGATCCAGACCCGGGTTTCGCCGTCCTCGCGCGAGATGCGCACAAAGGTGCCGGTGATCCGCGTGGCCCCGGCTTGGGCGGCGCGGACGCGCAAAAACTCATCGAAATGCTCACGGTCGACCATGCCGACATAGCCATTTTCGATTGCGATATCGACCTTCTGCGCCGTGGGTGAGATCATCCGGGCGGTGTTGATGCGGGCGACGATCTGATCCTCGGGGATGTCGAAATCCTGGATCAGGCGCGGCGGGACGGCACCGCCGCAGGGCTTGATCCGGCCGGCGCGGTCGATCAGGGCGACGCTGTGCCCCGACCGCGCCAGCTCTTCGGCCGCTGTGGCCCCCGCCGGGCCTCCGCCCACGACAACAACGTCGAACGTCATGTTTATTCCCCCGCTAAAAGTTCCGCGCCCGGCGCGCGTGGCGAGACGCCGATGCGCGTTGCGAGGAGGGCGGAGATCAGGAACAGCCCCCCTTCGAGTATGAAAACGCTGCCATAGGCCAGCGCGTCATTGGCCAAAAGCGCCCGTGCAATGTCGACCGCAAGCGTGCCGGAAAAGGCGCCGAGCCCGAACGCAATCGCTTGCGCGGCGCCAAAGACGCCCATGCGCAGCCCGGTTTGCGGCCCGTCGCCATCGGACGCGACACCCATCATTGCGCCGACCGCGGCGACCGCGAAAACGCCCATGGCAAGGCCAAGCGCCAGAACGTTGGCGGCGATCGGCCACGTCTCGGGGCTTTGTCCGCCAAGACCAAGCGCGATCAGCGCAACGCCCGCGGCAAGACAGCCCGTGACGATAAAGATGTGCGGCGGGATTTCTACCAGCCGCCGCCCCAGTGTTGTCGCCAAAAGAACCAGGATCATGCCCAAAAGCGCACCCTGGTGCAGCGTG
>CALCPC010000167.1 GCA_937900975.1 uncultured Paracoccaceae bacterium | reverse complement strand
CGGGCAACGGTTCCGCGATCTTCGCCCGGCACAACGCGAGGCGATGTATGCCGATTACATCAGCCTCAAAATCCATGCGATTGAACTTGGCCACGTGGCGGTCCAGGCGTTGGAGCGGTCGTTGGAGGCCAAAAGCCTCGATTGATTGGGCCCTGCGGATCTGCGTCCTGTTTTTCGGCCCCGGGTCAAACGCCGCTATTCCCCGCGCACTTCTGAGATTGTCGTCTCTCGCAGGCGCTCAATCAGGCTTTCCTCGATTTCCTTCATCACGCCCGACACCCGCCGGTGCAGCGCGTGTTCAATCGAACAGGCCGGCGGCTGCTCTTGCGGGGCCGTCGCGATCAGGCTTTCGTCCAGCGCCAGGTAGACATCCGCCAACGTGATGCTTTCGGGTGCGCGGGCCAGCTTCCACCCCCCCGCGTGACCTTTTTCCGAGGTCAGCAGCCCGGCCTCCCGCAGCCGGCCAAGAACCCTGCGGACCACAACGGGGTTGGTGCCGGCATGGTCGGCGATGTCGGCCGACGTTTGGACGCGGTCGGGGTTCCCGGCCATGTGGCGGAGCGTGTGCAAGGCCAAAGACAGGCGGCTGTTGCGCTTCATTCGCGATCTCGCTTCCAGGGTCACCCCATCTAACAATACCGGTTGCATTCGTCTTGTAACAACGTTAGTTGCGAGAGTTCAGCACAGCATTGGAGAGCTCTCATGCCAGATACGCGCCTTCCCGTCACGGTTCTTTCCGGCTTTTTGGGCGCTAGCAAGACGACGCTTCTGAACCGCGTGCTCAACAATCGAGAGGGCAGGCGGGTTGCGGTCATCGTCAACGACATGTCCGAGGTCAACATCGACGCCGATCTTGTGCGCGCAGATACGGAGTTGAGCCGCACGGATGAGACGCTGGTGGAGATGTCGAACGGCTGCATTTGCTGCACGCTGCGCGACGATTTGCTAGAGGAGGTTCGGCGGCTCGCCGGGGAAGGGCGGTTCGACTATCTTCTGATCGAATCCACTGGGATCTCCGAACCCTTGCCTGTCGCGGCGACGTTTGAGTTTCGCGATGAGGCCGGCGACAGCCTGGCGGATGTCGCCCGGCTCGACACCATGGTGACGGTGGTTGATGCCGTGAACCTGCTGAAAGATTTCTCCAGCCACGATTTCCTAAGCGACCGCGGTGAAGTGATGGGCGAGGCGGATGAGCGTACGCTGGTCCATCTTTTGACCGATCAGATGGAGTTTGCCGACGTCGTGATCTTGAACAAGGTCGCCGATGCAAGCCCGGGGCAAGTCGACGCAGCCCGCAAGATCATCCGCAGCCTGAACGCGGATGCCGAGATTATCGAGACCAATCATTCAGAGGTCGCGGCGGCCAAGATCCTCGACACCGGGCTTTTCGATTTCGAAAAAGCGCATGACCACCCGCTATGGGCCAAGGAGCTTTACGGTTTCGCCGATCATGTTCCTGAGACCGAGGAATACGGGGTGGCAAGCTTTGTCTACCGCGCCCGGCAGCCCTTTGTCCCCGAAAAGGTCCTGGCCGTCCTCAATGGCCACCTTCCCGGCGTGATCCGCGCGAAGGGCCATTTTTGGATCGCCACGCGGCCAGATTGGGTTGCGGAATTTTCGCTTGCCGGTGCGCTGTCCAGCATCAAGCCAATCGGCACGTGGTGGGCGTCCGTGCCGAAGGAAAACTGGCCCGAAAACGCCATGGCCCAAAGCTATATGCAGCAACATTGGTCCGAGCCATGGGGCGACCGCAGGCAGGAATTGGTGTTCATTGGTGCGGATATCGATTGGCCAGCTTTGAAGGCCAAACTGGATGCGTGCCTTGTGCCCGTTGGCGATGTCGCGGGCCCAGAGGCCCTTCCGCTCGATCTGCCCGATCCGTTCCCGGGCTGGCGCCGGGTGGAGAGCGCGGCCTAGAGCAATTTCCGTTCACATCGGATCAGAAATCGCTGTCTTAAGATCAGCAGGATGCTGATCTTGAACGCGTTTTCTGATGATGACTGACCTGCTTTGAACGGAAAATGCTCTAAAACAGGCCTCCGCGCGCAACGCGTAAGGTCTTGGGTTCCGCTGCCAAACGGGACCGCAGACCCCGCCTCAGGGTTGGACTTCGACCGATTCTGGGGCGCGGTTGTGATGCCTACAAGCGAGACCTGCCCAGTGGCGAACGCTATCCTGGAAGCGATTGAAATCCCAACGATTTGGCCGATGACCGGCGCCGGGACGTTTGACGCGCTGCTCTTCCGCGCAGAACGCGCCGCTCGGCGGTTGATGCCCCCAGGTGCGGGATACGTGTAGAGGTCCCCTAAAGCGGAGCGTGCACACGCCAGAAACCGCCGCAATTTTGCACCGGACTGCCCCGTCTTGGCAGTACCATAGAAGACAAGCGTGCCCCTTTATAAGGCGGCTTGCGATTGGCCCGAACAGCCAGCGCTCAGTATCCCGGCCGCGGCTTCGTTTGGCCCTTGATGGGGGTTGGGGTCTCGGAAGTCTCAGCCATGCTCATGCTCCCTTGCGTCCTATCCCTAATATAGGGTCGCCACCGCCGCGTTGCAATCGCCGCATCAGTTGGTGCGCCGACGCTCTGCCTCGATCTCCTGCTGGCGCATCGGCATCCGGTCGATAAGGCGGACAAGCTCTCGCACTGGAACGGGGTCGGGTTTGCGGTATTTGACTTGCCCGTCCTTGCCGATCAACACAAACCCGAAATCGCGCGGCCTCAGCTTTTGGCGAAGGTAAGACCGCGCGCTTGGGTCGGTGTCGACCAGGATCACGACGTCGCGATCTTCTAGCGCCGCGGCCTCCGCCTCCAACAACTGTAACTGATCGGCGACCCTTGGGTCGTTCGGGCTGTCGGCGAATATCACCACAGGCCGTGCTTCCCACCGCAGGGTGTCAAGCTTTTCTTGACTAAGATCGGCGGCCAGCGCCGGATCGCATAATCCGGCCACGACGACGCCGAGGAAAGCTGATAAGGTTCTGGTCATTTGGTCCTCACTCTGACCAAAAGTAGGAGCTAAGGCCAGAGATGCGAGTGTCTTGGCCCGATAAAGTGATGCGAACGCCGAGGTGATAGATGACACGCAAGGATTGGATGGCGCTGGCAGCGAAGGATCTGAGGGGGCGCGATCCGGCCGAATTGATCTGGCAAACGCCCGAGGGGCTGGCCGTGCAGCCGATCTACACGGCCGAGGATCTTGACGGCCTGGCGCATCTTGGCAGCTTGCCGGGTCAAGCGCCGTTTGTGCGCGGTCCGCGGGCGACGATGTATACCGGCCGGCCCTGGACGATCCGCCAGTATGCGGGGTATTCGCCGGCGGAGGACTCCACCACCTTCTCCCGCCAGGCGTTGGCCGCGGGGCAGCAAGGCGTCTCGGTGGCCTTCGACCTTGCCACCCATCGCGGCTATGACAGCGATCATCCAAGGGTTGAGGGCGATGTCGGCAAGGCAGGCGTCGCCATCGACAGTGTCGAGGATATGAAGATCCTCTTTGACGGCATCCCCCTCGACAAAATCTCGGTGTCGATGACGATGAACGGTGCTGTGATCCCGGTGCTGGCCAGTTTCATCGTCGCGGGGGAGGAGCAGGGCGTGCCCCGCAGCGCCCTGTCCGGCACCATTCAGAACGACATTTTGAAAGAGTTCATGGTGCGCAACACGTATATCTATCCGCCGGAGCCGTCGATGCGGATCGTGTCGGACATCATCGCCTACACCGCCGCCGAGATGCCCAAGTTCAACTCCATCTCGATCTCGGGCTACCACATGCAGGAGGCCGGGGCGACGCTGGTGCAGGAGCTTGCCTTCACGCTGGCCGATGGCAAGGAATATGTGAAAACGGCGATGGCCCGCGGCATGGATGTCGATAAGTTCGCGCCGCGCCTCAGCTTCTTTTTCGCCATCGGGATGAACTTCTTTATGGAGGCGGCAAAGCTGCGCGCCGCCCGTCTTCTCTGGCACCGCATCATGACTGAGGCGGGCGCGAAGGACCCCAAAAGCCTGATGCTGCGCACCCATTGCCAAACCTCGGGGGTCAGCCTGGCAGAGCAGGACCCGATGAACAACGTTGTGCGCACGGCCTATGAGGCGATGGCGGCGGTGCTGGGCGGGACGCAATCCTTGCACACCAACTCCTTTGACGAGGCGGTGGCGCTGCCGACGGAGTTTTCGGCCCGCATTGCGCGCAACACCCAGCTTATCCTGCAGGAAGAGACCGGGGTGACGAAGGTCGTCGACCCCCTTGCGGGAAGCTATTACGTCGAGGCGCTGACGGCGGATTTGGCCGCAGCGGCCTGGGCGCTGATCGAGGAGGTCGACGCGCTCGGCGGCATGACCGAAGCTGTGGCCTCCGGCATGCCGAAATTGCGCTTCGTA
>CALCPC010000166.1 GCA_937900975.1 uncultured Paracoccaceae bacterium | reverse complement strand
TCTGGCGCCACGGGGTCCCAAATGCGGCCATGGCCGCGACGATGGAGGGGTCTTGATCGCGGCCTTAGGCGTTTGAGCGACCCAAAAACAGGCCCTGGCGCGTTTCGTGAAACACGTGAGACAGGCATCGCATACCGCGTTGAAACCCTTGATTTCAGGCAGCGCTATGCGATGCAAGTCTTGCGCGAAACGCTTTAGTTGTTGTTCTCTCGAATGTCGCGCAGCAGGGTGATCTCAACCCGGTTGTTGCGAATGTCGAACGGATCGTCCTCACGCGGTTTGCGGTCCGCCTCGCCGGTCACGCGGGAAAACCGGATCTGCGCCACGCCCACGCGGCTTAGGGCCAGCCGGCTGGCCAGCGCGCGGGCGGTCGACACTTCCCAACCCGCGTATTCCGGCCCCGACAGCGGCTCTGACGCGAGATGGGCGTCAACGGCGATCTGACTGTCGACCAGGTTGGTGGCGTCGCCGATCATCATCAAAATGGCCAGCATGGTGGGCGTAGGCTCTGCCGTGTCCGGCAGGAAAAGCGGCGAGCCTGGAATGTCGAAAAGCTCGATCACAAACCCTTCGTCCGAAACCCGCGTGCGGATGTGTTTGAGGATCGAATCGGCGATCGCGCTTTCCCCGCCCATCGCGTTGATCGCGGCGCGGATCTCGGTCATCGCCTCCTCAAACGCCTGATCCTCGCTGGTTCCGGTGTCGCCGCGCGATTGCGCCTCAGAGGACGGTCGCTCCTGCGTGGCGCCGGTGCCGTTTTGGACCAAGGTCATCTCTGACCGCACGGAAGAGCCGCCGAACGGCCCGTCGCCCCCGCCGGAGGTCCGATGCACGGGGATGGAGGGGTTAAAGTAGTCGGCCAAACCCTGGCGCTGATCCTCTGACGTTGCGTTCAGCAGCCACATCAGCAGAAAAAACGCCATCATTGCGGTGCCAAAATCCGCATAAGCCACCTTCCAGGCGCCGCCGTGGTGGCCCCCGCCGGCGACAATCTTTTTCCGCTTGATAATCGGTCGCGGCGCATCGGACATCGCATCACCCCTTTATCCCGTCGGGGTAAGGTGTCGCCCGGGGCGTGTTACGGTCGGGTTACGCCCCGGTGCAGAGAAGCGTCGAAAACCGGCCTAAATTGCGATTACGGTTAATCCTTCCTCAAACCCGCCGGGTTCAAGATGGCCCAACAGCGAGTGGAGAAGCAGGCCCCCATGTCCGACAGCGTCCTTGCCAAAAAGTTGGAAAATCGAAGCGTCGGCCGCTCTCCCTTGCCGGATCTGGATCTGGTTGGGGAAAACTTCGGCCGCATCCTTGAAGAGAATCTGCGCCCTTTGCTGAAGACCATCGTCGGGGCGCTGATCATGGACTGCACGATCACCAAGCTTGCCGATGTCGTCGACTCGATCCCCGTGCCCGCGATGCTTGGCGTGATCGAAAGCGACGCCAGCGATCGGATGGCACTGGTGAATATGAGTGCGGACTTGGTCTATCACATCGTCGATATGCGGATGGGCGGCGATCCCACCGTTTCGCCCATGACGACCACGCGCAGCTTCACCGGCATCGACACCCAGCTTTGCATGGACATGTTTCAGGCTGTGCTCAACTCCTTTGAAACGGCGGTGGAGGAAAGCGTTGGCGTGCCGCTTTCCACCAAGTTCAGGGTCAGCGGCCACAAACAAGACATCAACACCGTCCGCATCGCACCCAAAAGCGCGGATGTGGTGTTGTTGAGCGTTAGCCTCGATATTGGGGAGGCGGCCCGCTCTGGCGATTTCGATCTGATTGTGCCGCTGTCGATCCTCGATATTCTCCGCGCCGAAACACTCAAGGTGGATGCGACGGAGTTTCTGAACGCCAACGATCTTTGGCTGGATCAGATGCGCGCAGCCGCGGCAACCGCGCCGATCCCGCTGCACGCCATTTTGCATCGCGAGGCGCTGTCGCTGTCGCATGTCAAAAACTTGGAACCCGGCCAAATGATCCCGATCCCGCGCGATGCAATCGCCAATGTCGCGGTGGTGCAAAGCCTTGGAACCCCCCTGATGTGTGAGCTTGCGCATGGCCGCCTTGGCGCGTTCGAGGGCGATAAGGTCATAAAGCTGAACGAGGATCCGCGCACCGATATGCGCAGTTCCATTGACCGGGCGATCAAACCGCGCGCTACGCCCGCGGCCGTTCTGCCCGAGATAGACGAGTGATCCCCCCCCCGCGGTTCGTGGGGTTTAGAGCAATTTCCGTTCACACTGGATCAGAAATCGCTGTCTCAAGATCAGCA
>CALCPC010000165.1 GCA_937900975.1 uncultured Paracoccaceae bacterium | reverse complement strand
ATTTTGGAGGTGCCGCGGGCGTCGGGGGCGCCGGCATTCCCGGGGGGGGGCGCGGGCCTGCGGACTGGGGGCCGCGTCCCGCGGCCGCCCCCCCCCGAAGACGCTCCCACCCGCCCACCCCGCACCCTCGGGGGGGGCGCGTCGCGGCTGGTTTTTGGTCCTGGGGTTTAACGATGGCTGTTTATGCCGATCTTGCTGTGCCCGAGGAGGGCAAGCTGGCCGAAAACATCACGCATTTCGCGCGGGCGTTGCGCCGCGCGGGGTTGCCGGTGGGGCCTGGGCGCGTGGTCGACGCTATTCGTGCGGTCGAGGCGGCGGGGTTTACCGAACGCGCCGATTTTTACGCGACGCTTGAGGCCTGCTTTACCGCGCGGCCCGAGCATCGGGTGATTTTCGGCCAAGTGTTCCGGCTGTACTGGCGCGATCCGCAATTTTTGGAACATATGATGAGCCTTCTCTCGCCGCTTGTGCGCGGCGTGAACGAGGCCCCCGCCGCACGCCCGGCGGAGCGTCGGGCCGCCGAAGCGTTGCTTGACGGCGCCCAAGCGCCGGCGCGCGACGGGCCGGAGAGCGCCGGCGAGGAGATTGAGTTCGACGCCACGCTGACCTTTTCGACGGAGGAGCGTCTGCGCAAGATGGATTTCGAGCAGATGACCGCTGCGGATCTGGCCGCGGCAAAGCGTGCGATTGCGACGCTTGATCTGCCGGTGCGCCCGATCGCGGGGCGCCGGACGCGGGCAGCCGCCCGGGGGCGCTTGCCCGACTGGCCGGGAACCATGCGGGCCGCAATGCGCCGGGGCGGTGAGATCCAGGGCCTGGGCCGGCGCACGCGGCGGGTGCGTTGGCCCAATCTGGTCGCGCTCTGCGATATTTCGGGCTCGATGTCGTCTTACAGCCGGATGCTGCTGCATTTCCTGCATGCTGCGGCAAACGCAAAGGGGGCCGGGTGGTCGGCGGTGCATGCCTTTACGTTCGGGACGCGGCTGACCAACATCACGCGGCATTTGCGGGCGCGCGACGTGGATCTGGCGCTGGCGGCCGCCGGGCAAGAGGCGCAGGATTGGGAGGGGGGGACGCGGATCGGCGCATCGCTGCATGCGTTCAACCGCGACTGGTCGCGGCGGGTTTTGGGCCAGGGGGCGGTCGTGCTTTTGATCACCGACGGGCTGGACCGCGACGACGCCGGGGCCCTGGGCGCGGCGGCAGAGCGGCTGAGGCTGTCGTCGCGGAAGCTGATTTGGGTGAACCCGCTGCTTCGCTGGGACGGGTTTCGCCCAAAGGCGCGCGGGGTCCGGGCGCTGTTGCCGCATGTCGACAGTTTCCGCGCGGGCCATTCAATCGGGTCGCTTGAAGCTTTGGCACAAACCCTATCGGAAGCCGATGACCGGGGCGACCGGGATCGGCTGCGGGCCTTGATGGACGCGGCATAAGGCGGCCCCGAACACGGGGCGTTCGCATTGGATCAGAACAGACGGCGTAAAAACCGGCAAGCTGTGGGTTGTGAACGCGTTGTCTGACAGCGCCTGTTGCGCTTTCCGCGCAAAACACTCGGGCGGGGTGGCGCCAACGCCCGAGCTTTGGCAAATGCCGCGGACAGGATCTGCACGGGCCTCTTGGATCGGTATTTCTGGGTCCACACGGCCCGCTGTTTTGCCGACGGCCAGACCCGCCAACCCCCGCCGGGCCGGGCGTTTGCAGGCCTTGCGGTTTTCAGGCTGGCTGGCAGGGACTATAGTGTAGGGCAGCATCAGCGAGGGAGGGCGCGCGATGGCGGAGCGGCATGATCAGATCCCGGAAACGGCGCTGGATTGGCACCGCGCGGGGCGGGCGGTGGCCTTGGCAACGGTGATCGAAACCTGGGGCTCGGCACCGCGGCCGCGGGGCTCTCAACTGGCCATCGGCGCGGAGGCCGAGATGGCGGGCTCAGTCTCGGGCGGGTGCGTCGAGGGCGCGGTGGTGGCCGAGGCGCTCGATGCTTTGGAAGATGGTCGTCCGCGGCTTTTGGATTTTGGCGTGACCGATGATGAGGCTTTTGCCGTCGGGCTGGCCTGCGGTGGGCGTATCCGGGTGATTGTTGAGCCTGTGGCGCGCGGCGATGGGCTGCCGCTGCCGCTTCTAGAAGCGCTGGTCGAAGCCCGCGCGGCCCGGCGTCCGGCGGCTTTGTCGGTGCGGCCATCCGATTGGGCGCGGCGGTTTCTGACCGCCGACGATGCGGGTTTCGCGGCGCTGGCCGCGCGGTTTCGCGCCGATACTTCGGGCTTTGACGGTGCGTGGTTTACCGGGATCCACAACCCGCCGCTGCGTCTCTTGATCGTTGGGGCCGTGCATATCGCGCAACCCCTGGTCGAGATGGCGCGGCTTTTGGGCTATGACACCCATGTCGTCGACCCGCGAGAGGCGTTTGCCTCCGCCGCGCGGTTCCCCGGACAGCCGCTGGTGCATGACTGGCCGGATGCGGCGCTCATCGCGCGGGTGCTCGAGGCGCGGACAGCGGTCGTGACGCTGACCCATGATCCGAAGCTGGATGATCCTGCGATTGTCGCGGCGCTTGGGTCCGACATTTTTTACCTCGGCTGTCTGGGATCGACCCGAACCCATGCCAAACGCCGCGATCGCCTCTCTGCGGCGGGGTTCAGCGGCGAGGACATTGCGCGGATCCACGCGCCGGTCGGCGCCGATATCGGCGCGTCCTCACCCGCCGAGATCGCGCTTTCGATCATGGCCGAGATCACAGAGCGGTTGCGCCGGCCCGAAACCCGCCCGGCCCAAGCGGCGAGCGCTGCATGAAGTTCGGCCCCCAACCGGTGGCAGAGGCGGTGGGGGCAGTGCTGGCGCATTCGGTGCGTGCGGGCGATGTGCGGTTGAAAAAGGGGATCCTGCTGACCGCGGATCATGTGGCCGCGCTGACCCGGGCGGGCGTTGGCGCAGTCGTGACCGCGCGGCTCGACGCCGAAGACAGCGATGAGAACAGCGCGGCTGCAGCCCTGGCCGCGGCTGTCGCGGGACCTGCGCCGCGCGCCGATTTTCGCGTCAGCGAGGCGTTCACGGGCCGCGGCAACCGGACCGCCTCGGTCGGCGGCGTGGTCCGGGTCGCCCGGTCGGCCATCGATGCGGTCACCGCGATCGATCCTGCGATCACCATCGCGACGCTGCCCGATTATGCCCGTGCGGCGCCGGGTACGATGCTGGCCACGGTTAAGATCATTCCCTATGGCGTCCCGCGTGCGGATGTCGCTGCGGCCGCGCGCGTGGTCACGCCCGCGACGCTGTCGGTCGTGCCGTTTCAGATCGGGTCGGCGCAGGTTGTTTTGACCGAAACCGAGGCGTTGAGCGATAAGGCGCTCAAGAAGGGTGAGACGGTGTTGCGGGGCCGGCTTGCCGCACTTGGCATCGCGGCGCCGGAGGTTGTGCGCGTGGCCCATGACGCCGCACCGATTGCGGCTGCGCTGAAGGCCTCCTCGGCACCGCTGCGCCTGATCCTCGGCGCCTCGGCGACGTCCGACCCGCTGGATGTGTGTCCGGCCGGTCTGGTCGCGGCAGGCGGCAGATTGGTACGCTTTGGCATGCCTGTCGACCCCGGCAACCTTCTGTTCATCGGGGATCTTGATGGCGCGACGGTTATCGGGCTTCCGGGCTGCGCGCGCTCGCCCGCGCTGAACGGGGCGGATTGGGTGTTGGAGCGTGTGGTTGCCGGGCTTCCGGTCTCGGGCCGGGATATTGCGGCGATGGGGGTTGGCGGTCTTTTGAAAGAGATCCCGATCCGCCCCCAGCCCCGCGCCCTTCGAAAACCCCAGCAGACTGCACCGCGGGTCGCGATCCTGCTGCTTGGCGCGGGACGCTCGCGCCGAATGCGCGGCGCGGACAAGCTGTTAGAGCGGATCGACGGCGTTCCACTCTTGCGGCGAAGCGCTGTGGCCGCCACCGCCACGGGCGTCGAAACGCTGGTTGTTCTGGGACCTGGGGATGATGCCCGACGGGCGGTTTTGGCGGGGCTTGGCCTGCGCATCGTGACGGCCGACCTTGCCGCAGTGGGGATGGCGGAAAGCCTGAAGGCCGGGCTTGCGGCGATGGAGGCAGAGATCGATGCGGTGATCGTGGCGCTTGCGGACATGCCGGCCGTCTCGGGCGCCGATTATCAGCGCCTGATTGCGGCGTTTGCGCCCGACGCGGGGCGGGAGATCTGCCGCGCGACCGCTGCCGACGGCACACCCGGTCAGCCGGTTCTTTTCGGGCGGCGGTTTTTCGAAAGCCTCGCCGCGATCACCGGCGACCAGGGCGCGCGGGATGTCGTGCGGGCAGCGCCAGAGTTCGTCCACCCTGTCGCGCTGGAAGGCGACGCGGCGCTTCTCGACCTGGACACGCCAGAGGATTGGGCCGCTTTTCGCGCGCGGATTTGAGGGTCGCGGCGCGCGCGTCAGGGCCGTCACTTGGCGCTGGACACGTTTGCGCCGAACCCGATGCTGCGCAAATCCTTCCACCGGGCCCGCCTTGCGCCGGCTTTCTGCGGCGTTGCGGGACAAGCCTGACTGTCAGACCGCTGCCTGAAATCTAAGATTTCAACGTGGTTTGGGGGGGCAACGTCCCCGGTATTCTACGAAACGCTACGGGGCCTTGTCTCGCAAACCGAGACGGGGGGCCATCCCACGCGGTTCTTGGGTTTGCATGGTGGCGATCTCGACGGACCGGTCTGCGGTGCTGGGACAGCGACGGGGTGCATTTGGCGGGCGCCTTGCTGTGACAAACCTATATCGCAGGGGCCTTTGGCCGCCCGGCACGCTGCCGGTGGCATTGGCGTCGCCTTGCTGCTGGCGCTCTGATCCCCGACCG
>CALCPC010000164.1 GCA_937900975.1 uncultured Paracoccaceae bacterium | reverse complement strand
GCCGAGGGGATCGCGGTTCGCGCGCCGGGTGCGGCGAACCTTGCGGTGATCCGGAGCCTGGTAGACCGGGTCGAGACGGTGACGGAAACCGAGATCGAGGCCGCGATATTCGACCTTCTGAGCCACGAAAAAATCGTCGCCGAAGGTGCCGCCGGCGCGGGGCTAGCCGTGATTGCGAAACTGCAGCAGGCGATGGCGGGGCGCAAAATCGGGTTGGTGGTTTGCGGCGGCAATATCGACAGCCGTATCTTGTCGACGCTTATCCTGCGCGGTCTGGTGCGCGATGGCCGGATAACGCGCCTGACCTTCGAAATCGACGACACGCCGGGCCAATTGGCCGAAATCTCCCGCGTGATCGGGGCGGCCGGCGCCAATGTTGTGGAGGTTATCCACCAGCGGATGCTTCAAACCGTGGCGCTGAAACGGGCCGAGCTGGACGTTGTGATCGAGGCGCGCGATCGCGCCCATACCCAGGCGATCCTGGCAACGCTTCGCGGCGCCGGATTTCGGGTCTCAACCGATCAAGACGCGCTCTGACACCAAGGCTCGATAGGCCTGGTTCATCTGGACGTGGTAACAGGGGGCGTTCGGCAAAACGAAGCCGCGCCCCGGCAGCGCGCGGACCCCGGGTCCGTTTTGGCATGCTTGGCCAAAGCGTTTGCGCGCGTGCCACGCCGCAAGAAGGCCGACGCCGCACAGGGGTCAAAACCCGCGCCGCGGTGCGCGCACGGGGTCACCGGGCGCGGCGGGCGTCTCGGAAGCTTTTGACGAAAAAGACAATCGCCAGGATCGACGTGGCCATCATCGCCACCGTTCGCAGGATCGGCAAGAACGCGTCACCGGCAAGCGCCCCGCTAAGCGGTTGAAACAGCGCAATGGCGAGAACACCGGTCAGCGTCACAGCCACATGTGCAATCACTTTGTTTTCCGCCTTCACACCGCGATAACACAAAAGCAGCGCGACCCCGAAAACCGCCGGGATCAGCGCGGTCCAAGACTTGCCGCCGATCTCGACATAGGCCCAGAGCGAGCAAACAATCAGCGTGGTCGCGTTGATCAGGCTGGCGGTGTGGGCTTTCATCTCAAACCTCGCGGACACCCCCACCGGATAGGGCAGGGCGTGCGCCCTGACAAGCCCTTCGCCAGCCTGTGCAAGACCGGGCGTTTACCAGCCGGGGGGCTTTCAGGGATCGGACGCGTGCCGTTATCGGCAGCGGGATCGCCGGACCGGGGGCCAGAGCATTATTCGTTCAAAGCAGGTTAGCCTGCATCAAAAATTGCCCTAGACGGGCGCGATCCGTGTTCCCTAACGATCTGCTGTGTCCCGATGGTCTCGATCGGGTCAGAGATGCGGTGGAGCGCCGTCCAGTGGATGGATGCGGTCATCAACGGGCCAATCATCGCCGCCATAAAAGCGCCCCCTCGGTCGGCCCGATCCCGGACATGCGGACCGCTGCTTGCATCGCCGGGTTGCGCGCGGGGATGGGGAAGGGCCGCGGCCATGGCTGGCTGCTGGCCCATAAGATAGCGTATCCCGACACCTGAGGCGTCGATCCCCGCCAAAGATCGCCCTGCAGCGCCGACCTGACGGCGCTGAAGGCTGTCGCGCACGATCTGTGCGGGTGCCCCCCGCCGCCCGCGCATCGCCCTGTGCGTCGACCGATGAAAACCGCACCTCCTACCCCGGATCCTTGGGGGCGGCGCCGGCACCCGGTCGGCGCGCGGAACCGCCCTTTGTCACATCACACGTTCACGCCGATGTTTTTCAACTGCAGCATCGTCAGCGGGATCTGGGCGTTCAGCGTTTGTTTGCGCGCCTCACTCAACGGCTGCACGGCATTGGGGTTGGTCGTGGCTGTCGCGATGGCCCGGTAGAGTTCACCGTGGTTGCGCAGCATCAAATCCTCATGATGGGCGTTGATATAGAAATCATGGTCCCGCAACGGGTTTGACACCAAAGGGGCCCGGTATTTCGACGGCGACAGCTTGCCGCCATCGGCCCGGCCCGTGTCCGTGTAATTGCCACGGATCACAGCGTAGGTTTCGATCAAATCCCGATCCGTGCGCTTGAAACTGGTCTTGAACTCCGTGCCATGCGCCTCCAAAAACTCCTGCGCCAGATGCATCCCGATCTCACCGGGCCCGAACCGCTGGGCGTATTTCGACCCGTCAGAATGTTTGCCCGGCATCGGAAAAAGCTCCTGCACCGTTCGGTCCGCATGGCCACCGGTATAGGTGGGCACCACGCATTTAAAATTTTTGTCCTTCGGGATAACGCCCATCATTCGCTTTGAGATGTTCTCCTGCAGAATAGAGCGATAGCTGGCAACGCAGGGGGCAAGCGTCGTCGGATCGCCCGCCCGCCCGGTGGCGCCGAACGTGCCCTTGTTCTTAAAATCGTTCTTGCCCCCGGGCACCGGGTCGAAGGTGAAGATATTGACCCGCATCGGCCGCAGCACCGGGAACCCCGCCGCCTGGATCGAGTGCGCAAGCATGATGCAGCTTACAGCGCCGCGGCTGAAACCGGCGAGATTGACGTCCGAAAACTCCGCCTCATACCATTTTTCCCACAACCA
>CALCPC010000163.1 GCA_937900975.1 uncultured Paracoccaceae bacterium | reverse complement strand
CCCCCTAAAATGGCGAAAGGGGCGGCTTGCCGATGAAGCGCCAGCGCGCTCGGGCTGATCTCGCGCCCAGGGGGCGCTTGGGGGCTGTTCGGCCCGCGCGTTAAGGCACTTTGCTGGTGGCCAACCCGGCCATCTTGCCCTTCGCTCTGCGGTGGCTAAAAAGGCGCCGACGAGAGAGAGGTTGCGTTTTGCGTATCGTGTTTATGGGATCACCGGCCTTCGCCGTGCCGGCGCTCGATGCGCTGATCGACGCCGGGCACGACATCGCGGCGGTGTATTGTCAGCCGCCGCGACCGGCTGGACGGGGCAATCGTCCGCGGCCGACTGCAGTGGCCGCGCGGGCCGAGGCACTTGGCCTGGCGGTGCGCAATCCCATCGACTTCCGCGGCGCGCGGGACCGGGCCGCCTTTGCACTTTTGGATGCGGATGTGGCGGTCGTGGCCGCCTACGGCCTGATCTTGCCGCAGGCACTGCTGGATGCGCCGCGGCACGGTTGCCTGAACATCCACGCCTCGCTTTTGCCGCGCTGGCGGGGGGCGGCGCCGGTGCATCGGGCGATCCTGGCCGGCGACGGCGAGACGGGGATTTCGATCATGCAAATGGAGGCGGGGCTCGACACCGGGCCGGTCCTGCGGACCGGGCGCCTGCCGATCGGGCCCACGGTCACGACCGGCGCGTTGGAAGCATCGCTTGCGGCACTTGGCGCCCGCTTGATCGTTGAGACACTGGCAGAGCTTCCGGGCGTCCCTGTCCCACAGCCGGAAACCGGCGCGGTCTATGCGGCCAAAATCGACAAGGCCGAGGCCCGGATCGATTGGACCCGCCCGGCCGAGGTCGTCGACCGGCAGATCCGGGGCCTCTCCCCTTTTCCTGGGGCATGGTGCCTGGCCGGCGACACCCGGATAAAACTTGTGTCGAGCGTGCTTGCCAAGGGCACCGGCCACCCCGGGACCGTGCTTAACGCAACAACGGTCGCTTGCGGCACCGACGCTGTGACGCTGACCGCCCTGCAACGCGCGGGCAAGGGCGTGACCGACGCGGAGACGTTCCTCCGCGGTTTCCCCCTGCCCCCCGGCACGGTTCTAAGCTGACGGGGCATTCGCGCAAACTCCAACGGTTTCTCCCGGAAATTCTGCCCCAATCAGTACCCCAGGGTTTTTCCGCCGCCGTTTTCCGGCCTAGCGTCACCCAAAGCCCCACCGCCGAAAAACCCCGCTAAGCGCCGCGCGATGCCCCCGGAACGGGTGTCTCCGCGTCGGCGGTGAGAGACGCGGCACAGCCCGGGGGCTTCAGCGGCAGCGGCAGCCCAGCGGCCACAAAGGTAACGCGCCCGACGGCGGCGGCGACGTCTTGGTTCAAGCGGCCCTGAAGATCGCGAAACCGGCGGGCCAGCGCGTTGTCCGGCACGATCCCGAGCCCCGTTTCGTTGGAGACCAGCGCCGCCGGACAGGGCAGCGCGGCCAAGGCAACGGCCAAATCCGCCCAGGCCGCATCGATGTCGCGCCCGGCCAACATCAGGTTGCTGAGCCACAGCGTAAGACAATCGATCAGAACGCCGTCCGCCGCGATACCCGACAGCGCCGCCGCGGGGTCGAGCGGCGCTTCGCTCGTGCGCCACGCCGCACCACGGTCCAACCGGTGGCGGTCGCTCCGGTCCGCCATCTCCGCGTCGTGGGGCTCGGCCGTTGCCACATAGACGCGGCGGGGGCCAAGCGCGGCCACCCATCGCTCTGCGAACGCGGTTTTGCCCGACCGCGCCCCGCCCAAGATCAGATGATGCCGCTGCATGCTCTTGTCCTTTCGCAGCCCGCACGCCCCTTGCGGCGGCTGCCCGCCTCAGACTAGAGAGAGCCGCCGCAAAAAGGGAGAGTGGGCGTGCGCGACGACCATGAATTTGCCGAAGCGCTGCAGCGCTTTATCGACCAGAAAACCAAGCCCCAGGGCGCGCTGGGGCGGATTGAGGCGGTGGCAAAACAGCTTGGCCAATTGCAAGCGACGCTGCGGCCGAAGCTGGAGACGCTGGATCACTTCATCTTTGCCGCCGATCATGGCATCGCGGCGGACGGTGTGTCGGCCTATCCGCAGGCTGTGACGGCCCAAATGGTGCAGAATTTTCTGGCCGGCGGCGCCGCGGCCACGGTTTTCGCCCACAGTATCGGCGCGCGCGTGACCATCGTCGATGCAGGAACGGCGACGCCGGTCGCGCATCCCGATCTTTTGCTGCGGCGCCAAGGTGCGGGAACCGCCAATTTTCGCCTTGGCGCGGCGATGTCGGCATCGGTCCGCGATGCCGCTTGGGCCGCCGGACACGCGCTCGGCGCGGCCGCCGCCGGCGACGCGGTCGCGCTGGGCGAAATGGGGATTGCCAACACCTCGGCCGCGGCGCGCTTGGCCCATAAAATCGCCGACATTCCGCTTGACCGCTTGGTCGGGCGGGGCACAGGGCTTGACGATCCGGGGCTAGCGCGCAAGCGCGCCCATCTCGCCGAGGCTGCGGCGCGGCCCGGGGCGCTGTCGGCCGAGGCCGCGCTGGCAGCATACGGTGGGATCGAGCTCGTAATGATCGCCGGCGCGCT
>CALCPC010000162.1 GCA_937900975.1 uncultured Paracoccaceae bacterium | reverse complement strand
TTGGCCGCGCCGGTTGAGGTTGGGATCATCGACATGGCCGCGGCCCGGGCGCGGTACAAGTCTTTGTGCAGCGTATCCAGCGTCGGCTGATCGCCCGTGTAGGCGTGGATCGTCGTCATGTAGCCTGAGGCGATCCCGAACGTGTCGTGCAGCACCTTTGCCACCGGCGCCAGGCAATTGGTCGTGCATGACGCGTTTGAGACGACGGTGTCCTCGGCGGTCAGGCTGTCATGGTTGACGCCGAACACGATGGTTTTGTCCGCGCCGGCACCCGGCGCCGAGATCAGCACCCGTTTTGAGCCGTTTTTCAGATGCAGCGCCGCTTTCTCGCGGGCTGTAAAGATGCCCGTGCACTCTAGCGCCACGTCGACATCGCCCCAGGGAAGCACGGCAGGATCCCGCTCCGCCGTCACGCGGATCGGCCCGCGGCCAACATCGATGGTGTCGCCGTCAACGGTTACAGCGCCCGGAAACCGGCCGTGAATGCTGTCATAGCGGAGCAGATGCGCATTGGTTTCCACGGGGCCGAGATCGTTGATCGCCACAACCTCGATATCCTCATGCCCGTTTTCCACCACGGCGCGCAGAACGTTGCGGCCAATCCGGCCAAACCCGTTGATGGCGACTTTGATGCCCATGCCGAAGATTCCTTATCTGGTTAAGAGTGCGGCTTGGCGCCCGATATGCCCGCGGCGGAGCCTGGGCGTCAACCGCCCGGAGGGATCCGCAGGGGGCGCACCGGGGAGACCGGGATCACCCCCTGCAGGAAAGCCGGCGCAGCCAAGGCCCTATGAGGCCGCGTCAGCAAAACTACATCGAACCGCCCTAAAGCGCCTGATGTTAGCGCTAACATCAGGCATAAGGCGGGGGCTGTCAACAAAATCCTTGCCTGGCAACACAGGCTCCCCCACCGTCCGCTTGCGCGACAGGAGGCAGCGATCCCGACCCATACCGATATCTTTTCCGTCATTGACGCGACCTGGGCACCGCGCCGTCTGATCGATCGGGCGGGGTGGCGGATCCGGGACGGGGCCGGCGGCGGCAAGCGGGTGTCCGCTGCCACAGCGCTTAGCGAAAAGGCGGAGATCCCGGCTGCTGAGGCAGCGTTGCGCGCGCTGACCCAGCCGCCGCTGTTTCTGGTGCGGGGCTGGGAGGAGGCGCTGGATCGGCAACTTTCGGCGCAGGGCTACGAACGCATAGATCCCGTGGCCGTGCTTGCCGCGCCGACGGCGGATCTGGCGCCGCCCGCCTATGACCGCGTTATCGTATCCAGCGCGCCGCTGGCGCTGCATCGCGCGCTTTTTGCGGATGCGGGCCTGCGCGCCGAGCGGCTGGCTGTCATGGCACGGGTGGCGGCGCCGAAAGCCTATCTTCTTGGGCGCGCCGGCGATGTGCCGGCGGCCACGGGCTTCGTTGCGGTTGCAAGCGGGGTGGCGATGCTTCATGCGCTGACGGTGGCGCCGGCAGCGCGGCGTACCGGGCTTGGCGGCGACATGGTGCGCGCGGCAGCGGCCCTGGGGGCAGAGCTTGGTGCCGACCGGCTGGCGGTTTTGGTCGAACGAGAGAATGCCGCGGCGCTGGCGCTCTACGCCCGACTTGGGCTTCGCGAAATTGCGGGATATCATTACCGCAGCAAGCCCTGGCAGCCCTAAGAGACACGCAATGACCCCACCCACAGCCCTCGATTTGCCCGCAGTGGACCCGCTTCCCGAGGCGACGGCGCGCTATTTCGACCTCTGCCAAAAAAAGTTGGGCCTCGTGCCCAATGTGTTGCGCGCCTACGCCCATGATATCGGCAAGCTTGACGCCTTCACGGCCTTCTTCGATCAGGTGATGCTGGCCGAAAGCGCGCGCTCGAAACTGGAGCGGGAGATGATCGCCGTCGTCGTCTCGGCCGAGAACCAGTGCCATTATTGCCTTGTCGCCCATGGCGCGGCGCTTCGCAGCCTTTCGGGACGACCCGATTGGGCAGCGACGCTGGCCACCAATTGGCGCATGGCCGCGCTTTCGCCGCGGGAACCCGCGATGCTGCCCTTCGCCGTCAAAGTCACCCGGCAGAGCGCCGAGATCGGCGATTTGGACCGGGACGCCCTGCGCGATGTGGGCTTTGCCGACGCCGATATCTGGGATATCGCGGCCGTGGCGGGCTTTTTCGCGATGTCCAACCGCCTGGCCTCGGCCACGGGGATGCGGCCGAACCCCGAATATTTCGCCCAGGCGCGGTGAAGGCGCTTCTCGCGGTTTTGATCGCGCTCGCCGGGCCGGCGGGGGCTGTCAGCATTTTCGATTTGCCGCTTGGCGCGGTCGAGACGGCCCGGGTCGAAGAACCGTTGGCGACCCATCTTCTCCCGACGGCCCGCTTCACGCCCGCCGCGCAACCGGGGCTGACGCTTGAAGGTCGGGTGCTGATCCGGGCCTGGCGTTTGCCGCTGGACCGGGCGGACACCTTGGCCGTTATGCGGGCGCTGCGCGATCAAGTCGAAGCGCGCGGCTTTCGCATATTGCATGCCTGCAACGCGCGGGCCTGCGGCGGCTTTGACTTTCGGTTCAAGACGCGGGTCCTCCCCGCCCCGGCCATGGCCGTCGATCTGGCCGATTTTCGCTACCTTTCCGCAGCCGCGCGGGAGGGGCCGGGCCATCACCTTGGCATTCTGGTCAGCCGCTCAACGGCGGGGGGGCATGTCCAGATCGCTGAAATCACGCCAAATACGGGCGATGCTCTGCCGCTCACACCGCCAGAGCAGCCCCGCCCTCAGCCGCCCGCGGATGTCTCTGCCTTGGTGGAGACCGGGCGCGCGGTGCTGGCGGGCGTTACCTTTGGCTCTGGCACCACTGGGCTGACAGAGGACGCTGTCGATGCTTTGGCACCGCTTGCAACGGTGATGACAGAGGATCCCGGTCTTGTGGTCGTGATTGTCGGGCACTCGGACAACAGCGGCTCTCTGGCGGCGAACCTTCGGGTCAGCCGCGCGCGCGCCGGCTCTGTTCGGCGGGCGTTGATCGAGGTCTATGGCATTGCCGCCGCGCGCATCACCGCCGAGGGCGCAGGGTATCTTGCCCCCCTAGCGCCCAACGCAACCGAGGAGGGCCGCGCCGCCAACCGCAGGGTGGAAGTGATCCTGCGCTAGAGCATTTTCCGTTCAAAGCAGGTCAGTCATCATCAGAAAACGCGTTCAAGATCAGCATCCTGCTGATCTTGAGACAGCGATTTCTGATCCAATGTGAACGGAAATTGCGCTAGGGCCTTATTGGCCCCGAGGGATCCCGGGAAGATTGGCGTGCGCCGCCAACACCGTCGACCCGACGATCTTGGGGCGGCCATGTTTGCGGGCTGGGGAAAGGGATGGGTGCCGGTGGTCCCGGGTTGCGCGCCGCCCGGTCGGCTGCGCTGACGCCGGCGCCCGCCGTTTGGGGCGGCGCCTGCCCCCGCGCTGGGGCCCGCAGAACCAGCCCGTGGCAACCGCTCCCAACCCAGCCGTGGACGGCGAAGGGTCAGACCGTTTGCGGTGCGGCGGTTTCGCTTACCGAAGGCGGGGTCGGGTCGGCGTGCCGCAGCAGCGCGTCGCGGCGCCGCAGGACCCGCGGCGGGGCGGTTTCCTGCGGCGTGGTCAAAAGGGTCCGCCCAAAGCGCAGCGATGTCACAGCCGACAGCAGCGGCGCCGCCACAAGGCTGACCGCTATCGGCACGAGCCACGGCGAAAGGTCGCCGCGGACGTAAAGCACCGCCATAAGGCACCCGGTAAAAAGCTCCCCGGCGTGAAAGCGCAGATAAGTGCCGGGCCCCAGGCGGCCCTTGGTGTTCGGCCGCCAGCCGGCGTCGACACCGGCAAGCGTGCGACACACAGCAACGATGTGTTGGATCATCATCGCGGGCGCAAGAAGCACGGACCAAAGCACCTCAAGCAACCAGGAGGCGCAAAAGCGTATCGGGCCGCCGACCCCAGCCAGCGTCGGGTCGCGCTGCCAATAGGCGAGCGCGCCCAAAAGCTTTGGCGCGATCAGCATCGTGTAAACGATGGCCAGGATCAGCGCTTTGGCGACGCGGTCGATCTCGGGCCAGACAACGTAAAGCGGGTTCGCCGCGTCGAAGTAGACCGGGATGCTGTCTGGCGTACGCGCCCCTTCGATCACCCAAAGCACGAGAAGCGCGAACCAGCCAAGCGAGGCGCAATAGGCCATCGCCCCCTGGAAAAGGTGCATGCGGCTGACCCAGGTGAAACCGCGCGTGCCGATCAGGCGCAAATGCTGAAGGTTGCCTTGGCACCAACGCCGGTCCCGCAGAACATGCCCGATCAGGGTTTCGGGCGTACCCTCAAAACTGCCGGCGATGTCGGGGCGAAACCGAACCCGCCAGCCCGCGCGCCGCAAAAGTGCCGCCTCGACGAAATCATGGCTGAGGATGGTGCCGCCGAACGGCGGCCGGCCGCTAAGTTGCGGCAAACCGGCCGCATCTGCGAAC
>CALCPC010000161.1 GCA_937900975.1 uncultured Paracoccaceae bacterium | reverse complement strand
CCGACCATCGTGATGGAGGGGGGCGCGCCCAAGCTGCTGATCGGCTCCCCCGGCGGGAGCCGGATCATCGGCTATGTCGCGAAGTCCATCGTCGGCATCCTCGACTGGGGGATGGACCCGCAGACAGCCATCGATATGGGCCATGTGATCAACCGCAACGGCGCCACCGATCTGGAACAGCGCACAGAGGCGGCAGAGCTTGCACCAGCGCTTGAGGCGCTGGGGCATGAGGTGAATGTCCGCAACCTCAACTCCGGTCTCCACGCGATCTTGATCACGCCCGACGGGCTGGTCGGCGCGGCGGATCCGCGGCGGGAGGGGATCGCCATCGGCGATTAAAGCGTTCGCGAGACCCTAAACCCCCCGAGCGCTGCCTGAAATCAAAGGTTTCAGCGCGTTCTGTGAAGCTTGATGTCTGAGGTCCTTGCCAGAACGCGACAGGGCGGCCCTTGCACAGTCGGCGCTAAGGGCGGGGGGGCAGGGGCCCACGTGGTCCCCTCACTCGGGCTCAAGGAGCCCGAGATCGCCAAGCCGCGCTTCCAACTGGTCGAGGTCGACCTCATCGATATGGCCAAGCGCTGCCATCCAAACGGAAGCGGGGCGCAACGCATCAAGCTCCAGCCGGCAAATCCGCACCCGCCCCGTCCGCTTTTGCGTCAGAAGCCCTGCGCGCTGCAGATGCGCGATGTGCTTTGAGACCGCGGCAAGCGACATGGCGAAAGGCTTGGCGAGGTCCGAGACCGGCGCATCGCCTTCCAAAAGCCGCGCGACAATGGCGCGCCGCGTCGGATCGGCGAGGGCTGCAAAGGTCAGATCAAGCTGCGTCTCGGGCGGGATCATGGGCGCGGAAAACCATGGGCGGCGTGAATCGTCAACCGTTTGGTTGAATTTAGCCTGCGCCGCCACAGCGGCACCCGGTGCGCGCCGACGCTTCCACTGAATTTTAAAAAATCAAATTTTTTCAGATACTTAAATCGCAATTGCGGGCGCTTGACAGGCCGTTTCCCCACCCCTAGTGTCCCGCCGAGCGTGTGGCGGTGCAGCATTGCCGCGCCCGATGGGCGGAACGCCGGGCGAGAAGGAGGATTTGTGATCAGTTCGTTGGATCCAGACCCTTTGTCGGCGTTAGAGGCGCGCATCGCGGCGGCGCAAAAGGCGCAGGTGCCCAGTGAGGGGCGCGAGACGAAATACACCGCCGCCAGCCTGGGCTGGCGGATGGTTTTAGAGCTGGTGGTCGGCATGGCCCTCGGCGCGGGCATTGGATATGGGGCAGACAGTGTGTGTGGCACGTTGCCCATTTTTCTGGTGCTGTTTTCGATGTTGGGCTTCGCAGCCGGTGTTCGCACAATGATGCGCACGGCCGCGGAAGTCCGGGATAGACGGGGTGAGGGTGCCCGCCTAGGCACACCCCCCCGAGCAGACGACGCGAGGGAGTAGCCATGGCAGACGGTGCGGAGGCAGGCGGCAAGGGCATCGACCCGATGGGCCAATTTGCGATCAAGCCGCTCTTCGGGGGCGACGAGATCTACTTTTACACCATCACCAACGTGACCCTTTGGATGGCCTTGACGGTTGCTGCCATCGCCGCCGTTTTGGTGCTGGGCAGCCGCAGTGCAAAGCTGATCCCGGATCGCGGGCAAAGCGTGGCAGAGCTGATCTACGGGTTTGTCTACAAGATGGTCGAGGATGTGACCGGTAAGGAGGGGTTGAAGTACTTTCCCTACATCTTCTCCCTCTTCCTTTTCATCCTGTTTGCCAATGTCCTTGCGCTCATCCCGATGAGTTTTTCGACCACCTCGCACATCGCTGTTACCGCTGTTTTGGCTTTTGCGGTGTTCATCACCGTGACCGCGATCGGCTTCATCAAGCACGGGACGGGATTTTTGGGGCTTTTCTGGGTGTCGAGCGCGCCCTTGGCTCTGCGCCCGGTTTTGGCTGTGATCGAGGTTATCTCGTACTTTGTGCGGCCGCTTAGTCACTCGATCCGTTTGGCTGGCAACCTGATGGCGGGGCACGCGGTGTTGAAAGTGTTCGCGGGCCTGGCCGGGATGACCAGCGCAGCCGGGTTGATCGGCAGCGTCGGGTCCATCCTGCCGATCCTTGCGATCACCGCAATCTACGGTCTTGAGGTGCTGGTGGCCTGTATCCAGGCTTACGTCTTCACCATCCTGACATGCGTCTATCTCAACGACGCGTTGCACCCCTCGCACTGACACCTCTCTTCACGAACTTCCACGCAAAGGAGCATCATTATGGAAGGCGATATCGCACAAATGGGCGCGTTCATCGGCGCCGGTCTGGCCGCAACGGGCATGGGCGGCGCCGGCATCGGCGTGGGCAGCATTGCCGGCAACTTCTTGTCGGGTGCCTTGCGCAACCCGTCGGCCGCGCCGGGGCAGTT
>CALCPC010000160.1 GCA_937900975.1 uncultured Paracoccaceae bacterium | reverse complement strand
TGCCACCCGCCAGCGCCGCGTCCGCCTTTTCCAGGATAAGAACCTCCGCGCCACGCTCCAGCGCGGCACTCCCGGCGGTCAACGCCGCATTTCCCGATCCGACGACGATGACTTTTTTTGACATTCGGTCCCTCATGCGTACCTTGTATCCAGTCGGATACATATCTTGTATCCTATCGGATGCAAGAACTTTCGAAGGGGGAGGCTGTGGCAAAATCCACCGATCAAAGCCAGGGCGAAATTGCCTATGCCGCGCTGATCGACGCGCTGCGCACGGGTGTCTTCGGCCCCGGCGACCGGCTGCGCGAGGAGGACGTCTCGCGCCGCCTGGCGCTGTCGCGCACCCCCGTGCGCGAGGCGCTGCGCCGGCTTGAGCCCGCCGGCCTGGTCGAGCACCGGGCCCGTAGCGGCGCTGTGGTGCGCACCCTGTCCCATGCCGAAGTGGTTGAGCTTTACGAGATGCGCTTTGTGTTAGAGCGGACGGCGGCCGAACTTTCCGCCCGTCACGCCACGGAGGCAGAGCTTGACACGCTCGCTGCGCTCAACCTCGAAATCGCGGCGGCAGCGGGGGCGCCCGCGGCCGCCGTGGCGCTGAACCAAAAGTTTCACGCAACGCTATATGCCAGCGCGCGCAACCGCTTTCTCGTCGACAGTGCGGCCGCGCTGACCCATGCGCTGTTGCTTCTCGGTCCATCGACACTGGCCGACACGGCCCGGGTTCAGGCGATGGCCACACAACACGAGGCAATCCTAAACGGGCTTCGCGCCAGGGACCCGGCGGCTGCAGGCGCCGCGGCCAGAGCCCATCTTGAGGCATCGCTGCGCGTCCGCTTGTCCATCCTTGCTGGGCGATAAGGACCGATGCCCCGTTTATCCGCGCGTGGGGCGGGCAATCTTCGTTCAAGCCTGACCGGACGACACCGAAAAACGCAGCGAAAACCCGGGCTGTACCCGCCCCAAGCAAACCGGCAGGGGCAGCGCGCCTTGTCCGATGGGCGCCCGCCTTTGACGGGACCGGCGGCCATGGCGGCTAAAGCGACGCCGCAAACCACCGATGCGCCATCCAAGCAGCCGACCGAAAGCTAAAGATGCTCGGTCGACAGGCCGGAGAGTTTCGGCATCAGGGTCAAAAGCTCCCGCGTGTAGGCGCTTTTCGGCGCGGCGAAAAGCGCCTCGGTCGGCTGAAGCTCCACCATTTTGCCCTGCTTCAACACCGCCACCCGGTCGCACATCTGCCGCACAACCGGCAGATCGTGGCTGATAAACAGCATGGTCAGGCCCAAATGCTCCTGCAAATCTTTGAGGATATTTAGGATTTGCGCCTGGATGGACACGTCGAGCGCGCTGGTCGGCTCATCACAGATCAGAAATTCGGGCTGGGTGGCGAGTGCGCGGGCAATGGAAATCCGCTGCCGCTGCCCGCCGGAGAACTCATGCGGATAGCGCCGCCCGGCCTCGGCGCCAAGGCCCACACGCTCCAACAACTCATCGACCCGCCGCGTCACCGCCGCCCCCTCCAACAACCGGTGATGGCGTATGGGTTCTGCCACGATGGCATCGACCCGCATCCGCGGGTTCAGCGACGAATACGGGTCCTGAAAGATCATCTGGATCCGGCGGCGATAGGCGGCCTGCGCGGCCTTATCCGTGCGATCGCTGACGACCGTGCCGCCAAAGCGGATGCAGCCGCCATCGGCCTCAAAAATCCCACTGATCATGCGGGCGATGGTCGATTTGCCAGACCCGGATTCGCCCACGACCCCAAACACCTCCCCCGGCCAGATCTCAAAACTGACCGAATCCACAGCGGTCAGCGTGCGCCGCGCAGCGGGGAACAGGCTGCGGCGCAGCGCAAAGGTCTTGGTCAGCGCCTCCACTTCCAACAGCGGCCGGTTTGGGTCGTGCTGAGGGCGCACCCAATCGCGGCTCAGATCCTCAATCGCGAAGGTGGTGGAGCGACCGCCATAGCTGACCTGGGGAAACCGCGCGACCTTCAGCGTCGGGCGGGGAACGGCTGCGATCAGCGATTTGGTGTAGCTGTGCTGTGGCGCGCCCATCACCGATGCGGTCGGACCCGTCTCGACCACCCGGCCCTTATACATCACCGTCACGCGGTCGGTCGTGTCGGCGATCACGCCGATATCGTGGGTGATCAGGATCACGCCGACCTGACGTTCCCGCGCAAGCTCTTTAATAAGATCAAGGATCTGCGCCTGGACCGACACGTCAAGCGCTGTCGTCGGCTCATCGGCGATGATGACATCGGGGTCCGAGCAAAGCGCCAGCGCGATCACCACCCGCTGGCGCATCCCGCCGGAAAACTGGTGCGGATATTGGTCCAACCGGTGATCGGGATCCGGGATCCCGACGCGGGCGACCAGCGCGCGCGCGCGGGCATCCGCCTCGGAGCGCGACAGGTCAAGATGGTTCAGGCTGGTCAACGGATCCTGGAAAATCATGCTGATCTTCTTTCCCCGCAGCGCCTGCATCGCCTCGGCGTCGAGGCCGCTTATGGTCGTGTCGCGAAAGTCGATCTCGCCCGCGGCGATAAAGCCCGGATGGTCCAAAAGGCCCATCACAGCCGCGCCAATGGTGGATTTGCCCGCCCCGGTTTCGCCGACCAGCCCGTGTATCTCGCCCGGTCG
>CALCPC010000159.1 GCA_937900975.1 uncultured Paracoccaceae bacterium | reverse complement strand
GCGTTCATGATCTGCACCCCTTGGATCTTTAACGCGTTTTCCGACGAAGGCTGACCTCCTTTGACAGGTAAATGCTCTAGTTGGCGAGCAGCGCAACGGCGGCAGATGTCGGTAAAGGCGCGCGGCGGGCGAACGCCGTGCAATCGGCGCTTGTGCCTGAATTGCGTCCACGGCACCATTGCGCGGCTCGTGTCGGTCCGCCCGGTCTCGAGGCGACGCACCCCGAACAGCAGCGCCCCGTCACTATCGGGGCTGGGAGAGATAAAGCCGCATGATTTCCCTTTCCTTTCTGGCCACAGCCCTCGTCGTCGTGCTGATCCCGGGAACCGGCGTCCTCTACACCTTGGCGGTTGGGCTGGGGCGCGGGCGCAACGCGGCCATCGCGGCGGCCGCGGGGTGTACGCTTGGCATCCTACCCCATCTTCTGGCCGCAACGCTGGGGCTTGCCGCGCTTCTTCACACCAGCGCCCTTCTGTTTCAGGTGGTTAAGTTCGCGGGCGTCGCCTATTTGCTGTGGCTCGCATGGGGCGCATTGCAGGCGGGCGGGGCGCTGTCGGTGAACGCGGACAATCGGGCAGAGCCTGCCCGCCGCATCGCGCTGCGCGGGGCACTGATCAACATTCTGAACCCCAAGCTATCGCTTTTTTTCCTGGCTCTCTTGCCGCCATTCCTGTCTGGCGACCCGGCCCGCGCGACCCTGGAACTCTGCGTTCTGGGGGCGGTCTTCATGGGTCTGACATTCGTCGTTTTCGTGGTCTACGGCTGTTTCGCCGCGGCCGCGCGCCGGCGTCTTTTGAGCTCGGCCAAGGCTATGCGATGGCTGAACCGCAGTTTCGCCGCCGCTTTTGCAGCGCTTGGCCTGCGGTTGGCGTTGGAGCGGCCATGACCCCGGTGCCAAAACCGGCCAGCATCCTGGGCGCCGCTGGCTTGCTGCCGTTTATTGCCGGGGCCTTGGCAGCCCATGGGCTGATGCCTGGGGTTTCGAACCCGTTCACGGGGGTTTTGATCCTGCAAACCTACGGCGCTGCGATCCTGGCCTTTATGGGCGGCTGTCTTTGGGGTTTTGCGGCCGAAGCCGGGCGCGCCGGCTGGCGGGAGCTTACGGCAAGTGTCGTGCCGGGGCTTTGGGCGGCCTCCGTTGTGTTCTCGCCCTCGGCCATGGAGGCTTTGATTGCGGGCTTTGTCGTTTTGCTGGCGCTCGACTTGCTGTTTCGCGGGTGGGGCCTTGGGCCGCGCTGGTGGCTGACACTCCGCTTGCCGCTGACGCTGGTCGTCGTCCTCTGTCTTGCCGCCGGCGCTTTCGCATGAGCGCTGACAAAGAAACGCTGGCCGTCTACGGGACGATGGCCGATCACTACCGGACTTTGGTCAGCAATGACGGGGCGGACGCAAGCCTTCTCGACTTTCTCGACACGCTGCCCGACGGCGCCCGGATCCTGGATCTTGGATGCGGGCCCGGCAACGCCGCCGCGGCTATGATTGCGCGGGGCTACGATGTGCTGGCTGTCGATGCGGCGCCCGAAATGGTCGCCCTGGCGCGCGACGTCTATGGCGTGCCGGCGCAGGTCCAAACCTTCGATGACTTGGAGGCTGTTGACGCATTCGACGGGGTTTGGGCCAATTTCAGCCTCCTTCATGCTGAGCGCGCGGAGCTGCCGACCCATCTCGCAGCGCTCCACCGCGCCCTGCGTCCGGGCGGTCGGCTGCACTTGGGTATGAAAACCGGGCGCGGCGCGGCGCGGGACACGCTTGGCCGGCTTTACACCTATTATTCAGAAACGGAGTTGGCAGCGCTCTTGGTGGCCGCGCGATACACCGTTGTAAGCACGCGGACGGGCATAACCCGGGGCATGGCGGGCACCGACGACCCGTTTGTGATTTTCGCGGCCGAGAGAAACGGATGACAGATCTTCTGGCGTTCACCGATGGCGCGTGCTCGGGCAATCCCGGACCGGGGGGATGGGGTGTCTTGCTGCAAGCACGCGATGGCGATGCGGTTTTGAAAGAACGGACATTGTCGGGCGGCGCGGCCGAGACGACAAACAATCGGATGGAACTCACGGCCGCGATTGCAGCGCGTGAGGCGCTTGAACGGCCGGCTTCCCTGCGGGTGGTGACGGACAGTGTGTATGTGCGGGACGGCGTTACGAAATGGCTTGCCGGGTGGAAGCGCAACGGCTGGCGAACGGCGTCGAAGAAACCCGTCAAGAACGTCGATCTTTGGCAGGCCCTCGATGCGGCACAGGCCCGACATTGCGTGGTGTGGGATTGGGTTAAGGGCCATGCCGGGCACCCGGAAAATGAACGGGCGGACGCGTTGGCCCGCGCCGGGATGGCACCGTTTAAGGATGGGTGAGACTTTGCCGACAAAGCCCCCAAGCGCACCCTTCGAAGCGGCGCGCTAAGGGCCATCGCCGCCGCAGGCGGCGCTTACGGCAAAGCCGCAAGGCTCGCGTTCCGCGAGCATGGCCCGCCCCACCCCACGCGCAAGGCCCCACGACGACGGTTTCAAAAGCGACCCTGTCCAAAAACCCGCGCGGTCCGGCATGTGGAGCCGTGTGGTTTGAGCGACGGGGTCTTCTGCCGCGCGCTCTGCTCAGGCCAAGCGGGATGCGGGGAGGGCCCGTAAGCCTACAATCCAGCGCACACCCCTGGGACGCCCGCTGGAACTTTGTCGCAGCCCCGCTGCCTCAATACCCGCCGCCGCCGCCCCGAAGGTCCATTTGCAATGCGCGATAAGCCCAGGTGCCGCGCCCGTCGCGCCTGCGGATCTCCATCAATTGCGCTTTGGCCGCGTCCCGCTCTCCCATCGCGACAAGGCCCTGCCCATAGTAAGACCGCGCAAGAAGGTTGTCCGGATCCCGCTGCAGCGCTTGGTGGTAGCGCGCCGCCGCACGAGGCCAATTTCCCCGATTTCGGGCCACAAAGCCACGATAGGTCAAAAACTGGGAGGTTTCGGGGTTCCGCGCAGCGGCCAGTGCGGTCTCCGCCGCGGCCAGCTGGCCCGCATGCGCAAACTCCCGCGCTGCGGCGAAAAGCACAGCGTCATCCAGCGCGCTTTCCCGGGGCGATACGCAGGTCTTCGTCCGCTCATCCCAAATCTGGCCATCGGTGCAGACAGTCGTGGTTTCCGTCGGCTTGGGTGGCGCATCGGTGTCGCCCCCAACGGCCATGGCATTGGTCGCAGCACATGCCAGGATGAAACCGGCAAACACGGTTCGGATCATGGACAAACGTCTTTCCATTCTTGCGCGACCCAAACCTAGCGCGCTTCGCCCTGGCAGACCAGGACCGCGCCCCAAACACCGCTTGCCGGCCCGTCAAAACCGCGCAGCCGCCCTTGGCAAGCGCCCCATTGCACGCCATATCTTCATTAGCGAAGCGACAGGTGACCCATGCAAACGCGCAGCCGACTTTTCGACGATATCAGCCAGTTGATGACCAACGCCATGGGTGTCGCCCAGGGCGCGCGGGAAGAGGCGGAAACCGCGATGAAAAGCATGCTCGACCGCTGGATGGCCGACCGCGATTTCGTCAGCCGCGATGAGTTCGACGCCGTGCGCGCCATGGCCCAAAAGGCGCGGGAGGAGAACGACGCGCTGAAGGCCCGGCTTGATGCGCTAGAGCGCGAGGGCGGCTGAACCGGTCGAATTGCATGTTTTTCCGACAGTCCGGTTAAACCCGACCTTAAACCCTTGATCCGAAGACGGGGCTGCAAAGCACTTGGCGCGCGGCCCCCGTGCCCGGTGCGCCTGACGACTGTATCGGAGGATCCTTGTCATGTCTCGCCGCCTACTGACCGTCGCTGCGACGGCTTTTCTTGCCGCGCTTCCCGCGAAAGCCAATGAATTCGAAGGCGCGCTCCGCGATCTTGCAGAGGGGCAGCTTATGGGCTGGATGGCCGAACCCGCTTTGATCGATGCAATCAATGCGCAAAACGCCGCGCATACCGGCCTTTCGCAGGCCGATATCGACGCACTGGACCAAACCTGGCGCGCCGAAATCGGCGCGGCGGTCTCTCCGATGATCGACGACATCCTGGCCAGACCCGGCTCTTCGATCCTGCGGGAGCGCAAGGAAGCCGCCGGAGGCCTGATTACCGAAGTGTTCGTGACCGACAACCGCGGACTGAATGTCGCGCAAAGCGATATCACGTCCGATCTCTGGCAAGGCGATGAGGCAAAATTCACCGAATCCTATGGAACGCCCCAGGGCACGATCCATTTCGGCGACATTGAGCTGGACGACAGCACCCAGACTTATCAAAGCCAGATCTCTTTTCCCGTCTATGACCCCGCGCTCAACGTGGTGATCGGCGCCGTCACGTTTGGCGTGAACCTTGAGCTGTTGAACTAAGCCAGATCGGGGCGCCGTTCGGGCGCTCCGGCCTTGTTTTGGGGGAGTGATGGATCATGGCAGGCATGTTCAAGGTATCAGCGGGTCTCGGGCACGCCATTTCATTGGCGGTCGCCGTAGCGCTTGTTTTGGTAACACTGTCCCTCACGGCCTTGTCTTACGTGACCACACAGGCCTCCAAGGCCGACGGTTTCGAACACTCTGGCATCCAGCAGACAAACCTTCTGGCGGCGACGCTTGGCGGCGCGGGCCGGTTTCGCAAATCAGAGGACGTCGCCGCATCGCTTGACGCCTTCGCCACAGTCGAAGGGCAGCAAGTGTCTTGGATCGCGGTGACGGACGCTGCGGGCAGCACCGTCGCGGCCTTTGGTACGCCACCCGACGATCCGGGGACGGCCCGGCCAGCGGCGGAGGCGTTGGGCAGTACCCCGATTTTCCGCGACACCGTTTCGGCTGGATTGATCACATTTGGTGCGGCCGGGGATGCTGTCGGCGTGCTTGAGATCGGCTGGGATACCCGGCGGATGGAGGCTGACCTGCGCGCCACCGCCATCCGGCTTCTGGCGTTTGGCTTTGGCCTGTCGGCCATCACCGCGCTGTCTGCCTGGCTTTTGGTTCGTCAATTTGTCGCCCGGCCGATCCGCAACCTCAACGCCAGCCTCGACGCGCTAAGCGCTGGGGACTACGACCAAGAGATATCGTTGGCCCAGCGCGGCGATGAGATCGGCGCGATGGCGCGCGGCGTCGCGGGCCTGCGCGACCGATTGCGCGAAAACGCAACACAGCGGGAGGCAGACCTGGCGGCGCGTTCCGCTGCCGAGGCGCGAAAATCCGAGATGCTTCATGCGCTTGGCTCTGGCGTCGGCGGGATCGTCGCCGCCGCGCAGACAGGCGATTTTTCGCAGAGGGTCGCGCAGAGTTTTGAGGACGAGACCCTGACCGCCCTGGCCGACGGGATCAACGCGCTGTCCGCCACCATCGACGACTTTCTCGATGAGATCGACCAATCCACCGCCGCTTTGGTTGCCGGCGATCTGACGCGTCGGATGCCCGCGCGGTTCACGGGACGGTTTGGTGAGGTGGGATCGGGGCTGAACGATATGGCAGGGCATATCAGCGGGCTGATGGGGGAGCTTGGCACGTCCGAGCGCGCCATCCGCAGTTCGGCCACGCAAATAGAGGCGGACGCGCACGACCTGTCGCGCCGGTCCGAGAACCAGGCCTCGGCCCTGGAAGAGACGGCCGCCACGATGGAGCAACTGAAAGCCTCCACCATCGCCAACTCCAAAAACATCAAGGCCTCTGCCGCGCAAGCGGAAGAAACGCGCCGCCGCGCCGACACCGGGCGCGAGATCGTGACCCGCGCCAACGAAGCGATGAGCGAGATCGAGGCAGGCTCAACCCGCATTTCCGAAATCACCAGCGTGATCGACGGGATTGCGTTTCAGACCAATCTTTTGGCGCTGAACGCCGCGGTGGAAGCGGCACGGGCGGGCGAGGCGGGCAAGGGCTTTACCGTTGTCGCATCCGAGGTTCGCACGCTGGCACAACGCTCTGCCGATGCGGCGCGCGACATTACCGAACTGATCGAAACAAGCCGGCGGCAGGTTGAGAACGGCGCCGAATTGGTCAACCAGTCCGGCGATGTGCTGTCCAGCATCCTGGGATCGATTGCGGAGGTTTCGGCAGCGCTGGCGCAGATTTCCACAGCGACCCAGGACCAAAGCCAAGGGATTACTGAGATCAGCCAAGCGGTCTCGAACCTTGATGAAACCACGCAGATGTCCGCTCAGATCGCCGTGAAAGGCGCGTCGAGCGCCGAAGAGTTGGGGCGTCAGGCCAAACGGCTTGCCGATCTTCTGGCGCGGTTTCGGACCGAGGGTGGCGGGGCCGATGCCGCGCACAACAGTGCAGCCGCGTAAGGGCGCGCTGTCACGCAAAGGTCTTGAGAAAGCGCTTTACAACGACAGGCTTTCATCCCACCATATCTTGGTGGTAGGCGATTGTCGCCCGCCATCGATAGACAACCTCACAGCCCCTAGCGGGGCCTAGCTCCGCCAGCGGCCAAAACGAGAGGGGCCTGGTATGAGCAGTGTCGAATACGATCTAAGCGGTGACGACCTCCACCCCATCGATATCGTCGAAAACCTTGCAGAACATCACGAATGGGATTTCGACCGCGTCGGCGACGATCAGATTGCGATGGCGATCGAAGGCGCGTGGCGCACCTATTCCCTTACGCTGGCTTGGTCCGATTACGACCAGACGCTCCGCCTGATTTGCGCCTTCGATATGGACCCGCCCAACGCGCGCCTTCCAGCGCTTTACGAAGTGATGGAGCGCGCCAACGATAAGTGTTGGTCGGGCGCTTTCACCCGGTTGTCGGCCCAGAAAATCATGGTGTACCGCTATGGGCTGAACCTGGCGGGCGGGGCCACGGCCTCGGCTGCACAAATCTCAGAGATGGTGCGCCGGGCGGTCATGGCGTGCGAGCGGTTTTTCCCCGCCTTCCAAATGGTCGCTTGGGGGGACGAGCCCCCCGAAACAGCCATCGAAATCGCCATGACAGAGGCGTTTGGCCGCGCCTGATCGCACGGAGCGGGGCCGAATCGTTGCCCCGCTTCGGCTTAGCGGCCAAGGTGGAGAAAATGCCACAGGGACGGTGCCATGATCGATCTGAACAAATTCGCAGTGACCCCAGAATCCATGAAAGAGTTCTTCGAAAAGAACGACTTTTCAAAATATGTCGCCGAGATGAAAGTGCCGGGCGTCGATGCCGAGGCGTTGATGGCAGCGCAGAAAAAGAACATGGACGCCCTGGTGGAGGCCAATGCCGCAGCGGCCGAAGGGTTTCAAAACATCTTTCGCCAGCAACTGAAAATCCTGGACGAAACCATGCGTGAAGCGCGCGCGCAAATGTCCTCGATGGAGCCTGGTGCCCTGAAGGCCCCGGACCCAGAGGCGCAGGCCGAGATCATGCGCACCGCGTTTCAAAAAGCGCTGGACAACATGCGGGATCTTGCGGAAACGGCGGCGCGCACCAATGCCGACGCCTACCAGATCGTGTCGTCTCGGGTGGAAGAATCGCTGAATGAGTTGCGCGACATGATCGACAACGTCAAACCGAGCTAAACCGCCGATGACGCCCCTGGAAGGGTTCGCCGCCGTCGAAATGCGCGTCGGGCGCGTGGTGCGGGCAGCGCCCTTTCCAGAAGCGCGCAAACCTGCGATCCGGCTCTGGATCGATTTCGGGCCCGAAATCGGCGAAAAAGCCTCCTCCGCGCAGATCACCGCGCATTACACGCCCGAAAACCTGGTCGGCCAACACGTCATCGCAGTGGTGAACTTCCCGCCCCGTCAGATCGGTCCCATGATGTCAGAAGTTCTGGTGCTTGGCCTTTCCGACGCCGATGGCGGTATCGTTTTGCTGGCACCGGATCGCGCCGTGCCGCTTGGCGCTCGGGTGCATTGAGGGCGGGCTTTTTCGGCGGCGCTGGGGCTTTGAAAACACGCGCTTGCGCGAACGGCTTGGCGCCGATCACCGCCGGGCGGGGCGCAAAACATGGGCGTGCGCGCCATCGTAAAGCGCGCTGTCGCGAAACCCCTCGGGCGCAAGGCCCGGGCCCACCAAAACCAGCGCAGTCCGGGTGATCTTGTGCTCTTGCGCCAGGGCCTGAAGACCGTCAAGCCGACACTCCAGCAGTTTTTGGTCCGGCCAGCCAACGCGATAGGCCAGAACCGCCGGGCAATCGGCGCCGTATAGCGGTGTCAGCGTGCGCGTAATCTCACGCAGATTGCGGACCGACAGATGGATGGCAAGCGTCGCACCACTGGCGCCGAGTGTCGCCAGATCCTCGCCCGCGGGCATCGCCGAGGATTGCATTGTCGTGCGCGTCAGGATCACCGTTTGGCAAACCTCTGGCACGGTCAATTCCCGCCCAAGCGCCGCCGCCGCCGCCGCATAGGCGGGCACGCCCGGCACGATCTCAAACGGAATGCCGGCGGCGTCGAGCCTGCGGATCTGCTCGGCTATCGCGCCGTAAAGCGACGGGTCGCCCGAATGCACCCGCGCAACATCCGCGCCCTGCGCATCGGCGCGCGCGATCTCGCCGACGATTTCGTCCAGCGTCATGGCGGCGGTGTCGCGCACATGGGCCCCCTTTGGCGCGCCGGCGATCACCGCCTCGGGCACCAAGGATCCGGCGTAAAGGCAAACCGGGCATCGCGCGATCAGCCGCTGCCCCTTGACCGTGATGAGGTCGGGATCGCCCGGCCCTGCACCGATAAAATAAACCGTCACAAAATCTGCCCCCTGTTGTCTGATCGATCTCGGCGCTTGCGGCGGGTCAACCCCCGCATGAAGGGCGCGCCCTTCTCGGCCACGAAAATGCGCCCCGACGGCGCCAAACCTGGCGCAGCACCCAGCGTGCCCACATGGGTTTCGGGCGTCGCCAAACCATGCCCGGACCCAAGGCGGTGAGAGCCGCACGGCCCACAAAACCCGGGGGCCGCCACATCGCTGGCCGCCCCCCCATGGACCGGGGCGTCGGCGGGCGCGCCCGCCCGACGGCCCGGCGTCGCCGCAAGACAGTGGCCAGAGGTCCGCTGGCCGGTTTCGCAAGGGCAAGCGCGGCCCGGGCCACGCGGCCCGCTCACCCGATACTGCAAGGCGCCGCCGCCAGCCCAAGGATCGCTCATTGCCCGGATCCCTTTCGCGCATACCCCCGCGGCGTGAAAAGCCAGGCGCCCGCGGCCCCGGCGGCATGGTCGCCCACGGGCACCGACTGACTTTGGCTTGAGCCGATCAGCACCACCGTCAACATGTCCACCTCCTCTGTGCGGAGCGTGGCGAGCGTGCGTCGCGAAAGCCGCTCCTCGGGTCGGCCAAGATTGCTGGCAAGAAGCACCGGCGTCTCCGCCGGTCGGGCGGTTAGCAACGTCTCCCGCGCTTCGTCGAGCAGCGTCCGGCGGGTGCGCGAAACGGGATTGTAGAGGGCGACGACAAAGTCCCCGTCCGCTGCGGCCCT
>CALCPC010000158.1 GCA_937900975.1 uncultured Paracoccaceae bacterium | reverse complement strand
GGCAAAGACCACCAAAACCGCTGGCAAAACCAGCATGTATTTCAGGGCTTGATCACGCATGGGCAAAAACGGGGCGAGACCCAAAGGCCCCGCCCCAGTCCAGGGAGGTTACTCGATCCGCCCGGCGCGCCGCAGCACCCGGTCGGATTGTTCAGCGGCGGCCAGCATCAGTTCTCGCACATTGCCACCGGCGGCGGCTTCGGCAATGGCGGCCGACAGGATGTCGCCGATCTCGGGCCATTCGGCGATTTGCGGCATGATGTCGGACTGCTCCAGGCTGGCCCACGCGGCATTCTGGATCCCGTCATTGGCCGCGTTCACATCCGCGTCCTGCAGGGACGAGATATGGGTGACCACATTGTTGACGATGGACTTGCCGCCAACCTCACGCTCGATCGCGTTGGCCTTGTCCATCTCCGGGTTCGACAGCCATTTCAGGAATTCCCAGGCCGCATCCTGATTTTCGGAATAGCTCGAAATCGAGAACGGCATGGAAATGGCGTAGGTCTTGGTCGTGCCCTTGTAGGACGGCATCCCGGCAAAGCCGACCTGATCCTTGGTCAGGGTCGAGCTGTCGGGGTTGTAGAACCCGGAATAGGCCCACCACCACACCGGCATCATCGCCGAATTGCCCTGCATGAAGGACTGGCGCGCATCCTGTTCGTTGAACGCCACGCTGTTGGGGTTGGTCACGCCGTGCACGGTGTGCAGCTCCACGTAATCCTTGGTCGCCTGAAGACCGGCCTCGGACGCCCACGCGGCACTGCCGTCTTCGTTGAAGATGTCGGCACCCGCCGCCCAGAGGAAGTTGATCCAGATGAACAGGTTCTGCCGGTTGCCGTCGTTGTTGTAGTAAAGCGCAAGCGGCGCAACGTCGGGGTTGGTTTCCTTCAACTCTTTGCCGATGCGGACCACATCCGCCCAGGTTGTCGGCGGCTCTGGGATCAGATCTTTGCGGTAAAACATCAATTGCGGATGCGCCCGCAGCGGGAAGCCAAGCGTTTCACCCTCAAACTGCGCCGAGCGGGCGAAGGCCGCGGGATAGCGCTCCATCGAGATCCCGTCACGCTCCATCAGCGCGTCGATACGCTTGATCCAATGCGCATTGGGCGGACCCCAACTGTCGAGATAGTTGACCACGTCGAAGGTGCCGTTGGCGGCGATCCCCTCAGCGTTGATTTTCTCCTGCAGGCTGCCGAAGGGGATGAATGTCCATTCGGTTTCGATCCCGGTCAGCTCTGTAAACTCTTCGTCGCGCAGCATCAGACCGTCGAACTGCGGCGTCACAACGCTGAGGATGTTCAGCGTCGTCCCCTCAAAGGGCTTGCCCGGCAGAAGGTTGTATTTCTCAAGATGCCCGTCCGCCAGAACCGGCGACATGGCCAAAGTGGCGGCCATGGCCGCAGTGGCCAAGAAGGTCCGTTTGCGCATGTATTCCTCCCATCGCGTCTTTTGTCGCGCCAGTATGCACAGCTTGAATGCGTATTCAACGGACTTGTTCGACTGGCCCACACCCTTGCCTGCGCCCGTGCCAGGGCGCGGGCGGCGCGACCGGATGCCACATTTGGCCGCAGGCTTCTGACGACCGTCGTCATACAACCGTTAATAGAACATTATTGGATCCGGGCGTGCGAACGCCCGGTTCAGCCACCTATAAAAGGAAGCGCGCTATGACAAAGATCGACCGTCACGACCTTACCTTCGACGATTGGGATGAGGTCAATTTCCCTCGACCCGCAGAACAGGATTTCGACCGCGTGGTCGAGCGCGCGATCTCACGGCGCGGCTTTCTTGGCGGTGTGCTGGCCTTCGGCTCTGGCGCGGCGGTGATGGGCACGGCGGCGCTGAAAGGCACGACCGCGATGGCCCAGCAAGCGACACGGTTTGCCTTTGACCAACTGCCGGCCCAAACCGACGGCACCGTCCATGTGCCCGCGGGGTACACCTGGGATACGCTGGTGCGGTGGGGCGATCCGCTTTTCTCCGACGCCCCGGCTTGGGATGCGGCGACCGGAGTTCCAACCGAAGGGTCCGACCGTGTCTTCGGTGAAAACACCGACGGTATGGAGCTCTTCGGCAAAGGCGGCGTCGAGCTTCTGGTCGTCAACAGCGAATACGCCAACCGCCGCGTGAACCTGCCCGCCGCGCAGGATGGTGTGCCGGCCTCGGCGGGCGATGTGCTGCGCCTTCAGAATTTCCAGGGCGTTAGCGTCTTGCAGGTCGCCGAAAGCCCCGACGGCTGGTCGGTTGTCGTCGACAGCCCCTATAACCGCCGGATCCATCACAACACGCCGATGGTCATCGACGGACCGGCCGCCGGCCACGATCTTCTCAAAACCGCTGCCGATCCGACCGGGACGCAGTCGCTCGGCACGCTCAACAACTGTGGCTCTGGCCGCACGCCTTGGGGCACATATCTGACCTGCGAAGAGAACTTCAACGGCTATTTCGGCTCCACCGCCGGGTCGCATGACGCCTTGCCGGAGGTCAACCAAGCCGGGTTCAAACGCTATGGCGTCGGCATTGATGGCTGGGGCTATGACTACCACAAATGGGATGCGCGTTTTGACGTCTCGAAAAACCCCAATGAGCCGCACCGCGCGGGCTATATCGTCGAGATCGATCCCTGGAACCCGGACGCCGCGCCGATCAAGCACACTGCGCTTGGCCGGTTCAAGCATGAGAACGCGGCTTGCACGTTGACCCCCGAAGGTCAGGTCGTCGTCTATATGGGCGATGATGAGCGGGGCGAGTACATGTACAAATGGGTCTCTCGCGACATCTATGTGCCGGGGGGCGACACCTCTACGCTGCTGTCCGAAGGCCAGCTTTTCGTCGCCAAGTTCAACGACGACCAAACCGGCACCTGGGTCGCGTTGACCCCGGAAGACACCGGTATGACAACGGCGGAGATTGCGATTTTCACGCGTGTTGCGGCAACGGAGGTCAGCGCGACGACGATGGACCGGCCCGAGTGGATCGCCGTGAACCCGACGGCGGTCGAGGCCTATTGCTGCCTTACCAACAACTCCCGCCGCGGCGCGCTGAACGACGATGGCACCGTGCGCACCAATGCCGCGGGAGAGCCGATGGTCCCGAACGCGCCCAACCCGCGCGAGATCAACCGCTACGGTCAAATCGTCCGGTGGCGGCCCCATAACGACGACCACGGCGCCGCAACGTTCGACTGGGATCTTTACGTGATGGTGGGCAACCCCACCGTGCACACCGAAGGTCCCTATGCGGGGTCGGCGAATATGAACGAGGGCAACCTCTTCAACTCGCCCGACGGGATGCAGATCGACAGCGCTGGGCTGATCTGGATCCAAACCGACGGCGATGACGACAACGAGGGTGATTTCGCCGGCATGGGCAACAACCAGATGCTGGCCGGCGATCCGGTCACGGGTGAGATCCGACGCTTTCTTACCGGCCCCAACGGCTGCGAGGTGACGGGGCTGACCTGGTCGGCGGACCGCCGCACGATGTTCGTGGGCATTCAGCACCCCGGCACGCCGTTTCCCGATGGCGAAGGCAGCTTGCCCCGCTCGGCCATTGTGACGGTCAAGCGCGACGACAACGCCCTGATCGGCTAAGCCCACGCGCCTCGGCGCCCCAACGCAGCCAGGATCGGTTCCGGCCGCGTTGGGGATTGGGGGGGCGCGGCCGGGTAAGGGCCGCCAGAAGTCGAGGCGCCGGGCAGAGTTTGACCGGCGCCGTTGGTTTGCGGCGGGCGCCAACACGCCGAGGGACCGCTTGCATCCGGCGCCGCCGCGCATTTCGGGCGCAGCGATTTCGGGTCGTAAAGCGGTTTCAGGCTGGCCTCCACCACGGCACGTTGGCCGGCGATTTCCACTGCATAGTGTGACGCCAGCATCTCGGCCACGGGCTCCCCCGGGCGGGTGCAAGGGACATACCCAAGCCCGACAGCCGCACCCAACGCATGGCCATAGCCGCCAGAGGTCAGGAACCCCACGATTTTACCATCGCGCAGCAGCGGCTCATTGTGGTGGAGGTGCAAATCGGGATCGGTCAGGCGGAACTGCAAAAGCCGGCGGTCAAGCCCCGTCTCTTTCTTGCGCAGTACGGCCTCGCGGCCAATAAACGCGCCTTTGTCCGGTTTGACGGCAAAGCCCAGCCCCGCCTCCAGCACATGATCCTCATCGGTGATATCATGGCCGTAGTGGCGGAAAGCCTTCTCCAACCGGCACGTGTCCATCGCGTGCAGCCCGCAAAGCGTCAGCCCATGCGCAGCGCCCGCCTCCACCAGTGTCTCGAAGACATGGGCGGCTTGATCGGTGGAGACGTAGATCTCCCACCCAAGCTCCCCCACATAGGTGACGCGATGCGCGCGGGCCAGGCCCATCCCGATCTCGATCTCCCGCGCCAGGCCGAACGGGTGCGCGTCGTTTGAAAAGTCGTCGGGCGAGCACGCCGACAGCACAGCGCGCGCCTTCGGGCCCATCAGCGGCATCACGGCTTCGCCGGCTGTGACATCGGTCATCACCACGACAGCGTCGCCCGTATTGCGGCGCAGCCAGGCCAGATCGCGTTGCACGGTCGCCGCGGGGACAACCAGGAAATAGGCGGTCTCGCTTAGGCGCGTGACTGTCAGATCGCACTCAATCCCGCCCCGCGCGTTCAGCATTTGGGTGTAGACAATCCGCCCCGGCGCCACGTCCATCTGCTTGCCGCAGACCCGCTGGAGAAAGGCCAGCGCATCGGGCCCCTCGACCCGGATCTTGCCAAAGGACGACATG
>CALCPC010000157.1 GCA_937900975.1 uncultured Paracoccaceae bacterium | reverse complement strand
TGGGGGGGGCGGCCGAAGACAAGTTTCTTTTCACGACCGGGCGGCTGACCTCTGTGATGGTGATCAAGACGGCGTTGATGGGGATCCCGACGCTCGCGTCCCGCTCTGGCTTTACGGCCTGGGGGGTGGAGATTGCGCGCAGCGTTGGCCTGACCTTGATCGGGCGGATGCGGGGAGAGCGGTTTTTGTGCCTTTCGGGCGAGGCGCGATTGATCCGCGACCAGGCGCCGGGGGCCGCGCGGTCAACCCCGCGCCGGGCGGCGCGCGATGACTGAGCCTTTGACCCTACGCTACAGCTGGCCGCCGGGGCTTTTCCAGCGGATGAACCGCTGCGTTGCATCGCTCCACGCGAACCGTCGCGTGGCCCTCGCGGCGGTTTTGATCCCCGGTCTTGCGACGCTCGTGTTGCTCGGTGGATTGATTTTTCTTGCCGCCCGGCTGACCGCGGCTGAGGCTTTGGCCGTGGGTTTCGCCATCGGCGCGGTGTCGACTTTCGCGGCCACCCGGGCCGGCTTAGGGCGCTTTCTTGGCCTTTTGGACCAGGCTTACCAGGGCGCGGGGCCGTTCGGCGTGACCCTGACGGGCGACGGGGGCTGCATGCGCTCGGCCTTTGGGGAGACGCGCCATGCTTGGGGCGCACTGCTCGGCATTCGGCGCGCGGGCCGGGCGACCATCTTGGTTTTTGCGGGCTACAACGGCATCGCGATCCCAGACAGCGCCCTGCCAGAGGGGATGACGGCCGCGGCGTTCGGCAAGACGCTAGAGGCGCTGAAAGAAGGGTCCGCCGATGGCCAATAGAACCCGCCGACACGATGCGTCATGCGGCCCCGCCACAGCGCCTGGATTGCAGCGATGAAACCGCTTGGCGTGATCCTTGCCGGCGGGCAGGCGCGGCGGATGGGCGGTGGCGACAAGTGCTTGCTAGACCTGAAGGGAGAGCCGCTTTTGACGCGCATTGCAGCGCGGCTGCGTCCGCAGGTTTTTGGCATGGTGCTGAACGCCAATGGCGACCCAAGGCGGTTCGGGCGGTTCGGCCTTCCCATCGTTGCCGACACCATCGCGGGGCAGCCCGGACCGTTGGCCGGCGTCTTGGCCGGGCTCGACCATGCGGCAGAGATCGGCGCCGACCATATCCTAACCGTCGCGGGCGACACGCCGTTCTTCCCCGAAGATCTTGGCCGCAGGCTAGAAACGGCGCGGAGCCGGGCCGAAACGCCCCTGGCGCTGGCGGGGACAGAGGTGGCCGGGCGTCTGGTGCGCCATCCAACCTTTGGTCTTTGGCCTGTCCGGCTGCGGCACAATCTGCGCAGCGCCCTGACCCAAGGCACGCGCAAGATCGTCACGTGGACCGACAGTCACGGCGCCGCAACGGCGCTGTTCCCGGACGCCGCGTTCTTTAACATCAACACGCCCGAGGATCTGGCAAAGGCCGAGGCGCGGGGATGAGGGTTTTCGGCATCACCGGCTGGAAGGATCAGGGCAAGACCACGTTGGTGACAGCGCTGGTCTCTTACTTTACCGGTGCCGGTCTGCGGGTTTCGACGGTCAAACACGCACATCGGGACATGGATATCGACCAGCCGGGGCGTGACAGCCACCGCCATCGGCAAGCCGGCGCGGCGGAGGTCTTGCTCGCATCCTCTGAAAGGCTTGCAATCATGACAGAGCTGCGCGGCGCCGAACCCCCGCACTTGCCGGCCTTGCTTGCGCGGCTGTCTCCGGTGGATCTGGTGCTGGTGGAGGGGTTTAAATCTGCCGACCACCCAAAGATCGAGGTTTACCGAGAGGATCGCGGCGCCCCGCCCCTGGCGCTGACGCTGCCGACGATCCGGGCGGTCGCGGGGGTAAGCGGTGGGCATCCCCTGCCTGTGCCGTTGCTGCCCTTAGACGACATCCCCCGCATCGCCGCCGTCGTGCGTGCCGAAGCCGCATGACCGCGGCGGCGACCCGGTGCGCGGGACAGCGCCCAAGGGGTGCCAAGCCCGCAGCCCCCTACCCCAAGGCGCGGCGGCGCGGGCGGGCGCCGGGGCGGCGTGGTCCGGCACCCGCCGGTGGCAGAGATTGGCCGAGCGCGCTATGAGCGATAAGGCCAAGCTTCGCGACGATTGCTTCGCCTTGCCAAGCGGGGTGGTCTGGACGCCGGTCGACGCCGCGCTGTCGCATCTTCGGGCCGAGATGCGGCCGGTTGCTAGGATCGAGACGCTGCCGGCCGGTTTGGCCGCCGGTCGGATTTTGGCCGCCCCGGTCATTGCGGGGCGTGACAACCCGCCTTGGACCAACGCGGCGGTCGATGGCTATGGGTTTGACGGGGTCGCGTGCCCCGCCGGTTCGCTTTCGCTGCCCTTGGTGTCTGGCCGGGCGGCGGCGGGGGCGCCCTTTGCGGGGACGCTGCGCCCGGGCTCGGCGCTTCGGATCCTGACCGGGGCGGCCCTGCCTTTGGGCGTTGACACGGTGGTTTTGGAGGAAGACGTCACGCTTAAATCCGGCCGGGTTGAGATCCCAGCCGGTTGGAAGCGGGGCGCCAACACCCGGCCCAAGGGGGAGGATGTCAAGGCCGATGCACCGCTTTTCGACGCGGGGCGCACACTCCGCGCTCCAGATCTGGCGCTGCTGGCGGCGGCCGGGGTCGCGGCGGTTCAGGTGCGCCGACCGCTTCGCGTCGCGGTGTTGTCGACGGGCGACGAGCTGGCCACCGACGGCGCGCCGCCGCAGGCGCACCAGATCCCCGATGCCAACCGACCGATGCTGCTGGCGTTGCTCCGCGCCTGGGGGATGGCGCCCGTGGATCTCGGCCAGGCGCCCGATACGGAGGCGGGCGTCGCCGAAAGCCTGGACCAGGGGGCCAGAGCGGATGCGATCCTGACAACGGGCGGGGCCTCTGCGGGGGATGAGGACCATATCTCCCGCGCGCTCCGCCAGGCCGGGACGCTGGCGCTGTGGCGCATCGCCGTAAAGCCCGGGCGCCCGCTGGCGCTGGGTCTTTGGCAGGGGGTGCCGATCTTTGGCCTGCCGGGCAACCCGGTCGCGGCCTTCACCTGCGCACTTATCTTCGCGCGGCCCGCCCTTTTGGCGTTGGCGGGCGGGGGCTGGCGGCCGGCAGAGGGCATCACCGTCCCCGCCGCTTTTGCCAAAACCAAGAAAGCGGGGCGGCGGGAGTTTCTGCGCGCCCGGCTTCGAGAGGGGCGCGCGGAGGTTTTCGCCTCCGAAGGGTCGGGCCGGGTGTCGGGGCTTGCCTGGGCCGAAGGTTTTGTTGAGCTTCCCGACGACGCGGGCAGCGTCCAGCCGGGCGATCCGGTCCGCTATCTGCCGTTCCGGGCCTTCGGCCTATGACGCGCGCCGCGCGCGGTACCGCCTTTTTCTACCTTGTGATGTTCGCGGCCATCGGCGTTCATCTGCCGTTTTGGCCCATTTGGCTGCAGGATTGGGGTCTTTCGGCGGGGGAGGTCGGTCTTTACGTCAGCCTCGGCACCGCGGTTCGGGTTGTCGCGGGGTTCGCGATCCCGGTGCTGGCCGACCGTTTGGGCCAGCGCCGGACGGTTATGGCCTGGACAGCGGGCGTCGCCGCCGCGATCTTTGCCGGCCATGCGCTGATCGGTGAGAAGGCGCTGCTTTTGGCCGCAACGCTTGCCTCGGGCGCCGCTTTTGCCGGTCTTCTGCCGCTGGGGGAGGCGCTTGGCGCCGCCGCGGCACAGCGTCATCGGTTTTCCTACGCGCCTGTTCGGGCGGTCGGATCGTTCGGGCTGCTGGCGATGTCGCTTTTGATCGGATCGCTGGGCGCAGCGCTGGGCAGCGATGCCATCCTCGCCACGCTGACGGTGCTTTTGGCCGCCACCGCGCTGCTTGCGCCCGCCCATCCGGGCGGCGGCGGCCCGCGCGTGCCGCCGCCACCATGGTCCGCTATCGGACGCCTGCTGCTCAATCCCGTTTTCGCGCTTTTTGCCGTCGGCGCCGCGCTGACACAGTCCAGCCATGGGGTGCTTTACGCCTATGGCTCGCTCCATTGGCGCGCGCTGGGGATGAGTGAGGGGACGATCGGTGCGCTGTGGGCCTTCGCCGTCGCGGTGGAGATATTGGTGATGCTGCTCTTTGGCCAACGATTGGTTGAGCGTTTGGGCGCCGTCCCGACGCTGGCGCTTGGCGCTGCCGCCGGTGTGGTCCGGTGGGGGTTGATGGGGTTTGATCCAACGGGTGCCGGGCTTTGGATCCTGCAGGCAGGCCATGCCGTGACCTTCGCGGTTGCGCATCTTGGGGCGATTGCCTTTATCTCTCGCGCGGTGCCTGAGCAGTTTGGCGGCAGCGCGCAAGGGGCCTATACCGGCCTTGCGGGGGGCGTCTTGCAAGCCGGCGCAATGGGATTGGCGGCGCTCCTTTACCCCGCGCTCGGGGGCGGGACCTATTGGGTCGCGGCGGGCATGTCGGCGGCGGCACTGGCTGCCACGCTTTTGCTGGCACGGCGGTGGGACGGTCGCCCGCTATCCGTCTCCTAGCGCAAGTTTCGGTCGCATCCAAACGCTAGGCGCTGTCCCAGATCCGACAGGCCCCTGATTTTACAGGCGTTTCTTATGGTGGCAGGTTCAGGTTTGCCGCAGGGGGCCCATGGCGCCCTATCGCGGCGCCCACCCAAACCGGGGTTAGGGCAAGTTCCGCACCCGTTGGATCGGTCATCGCTGCCCCAAGATCAGCAGGCCTCTGATCTTGAGGGCGTTTTCTGATGAAGGCTGACCTCGCCTGAACGGAAAATGCCCTAGTCAAGCGCGCCGGAGATCTGGGCGAAAAGCACGAATGCGCGCCCGCTGCGGCTGTCGATCAGGTCCAAAACCTCACGGTCGCTCGCAGCCGGGGCGAAGCCTGCGAGAAACGCGTCAAAGCGGCGCTGGAAGACCAGCGCGCTGTCGCGAAACACAGGGTCCGCCCGCATCCGGGCCTGCACTGCCAGCGTCGCGGCCTCATCCCGGATGCCCTGGATCGGCATCAGGGCCGCGCGGGCCTGGCCGCCCTTGGCAAAGCGGCGCCAATCCTCGGCCGTTGCCGGCGCCATCAAGAGATCGTCCATGTAAAGGCGTTCTTGAGCCAGGAAGTTGAGGCAATCCTCCGCCGCCTGCAAAAGCTCGGCCAAATCGCGCCGCGCCAGCGCTCGGCGCAACAGGTCGAAGCCTTGCGTGTCCTCCGCATCGGCGGGAAAATTCAACGCTCGCACGATTTGCGGCGTTGAAAGGGCGACATGGCCGGGGGGGGCGAGCATGGGAAGTTCGGGCTGCTCGCCCACCGGTGGCAAGGGCTCTGGGCCAACCTCCGCCGTCGGACTCGCGACCGGCAGGTTGCGGGCGGCGGGGTTGGACGTCGCAGACCGCGCCGGATCTGGCATCAAGGCATCCGCCAGCGGCGCGCCGTCCGGCGTTTCTGCGCCCCCTGCGCTGACCGTCGCCCGGGGCGCGTCTGCCGCAGCCGCCGCGCGTCCCGTCGCTTCATCCGCGCCGTCCGAAGCGGCTTTCGCATCCTCGCGTGCCCCTGTGCCCGCCCCTGCGGCGCCGTCTTGCCGCTGTCCGCCTTGCGAAAAACCGGCCCGCATGCGCGCCGGTGACGGCGCATTGTCGGCTGTGCTGGGCGTGGTCGCCTCCGGGGCGGGAAGGGGTATAGGGTCTTCTGGGCTGGATCGGGCGGCGGGCCGGGCGCTCAACGCCGCGACCTCGGACGTTAGCGCGCGCAGTTCGGCCTTCAGCGGCCCGGGATCGCCGGTGGCCAACCGCCGGTCCAAGGCGTGGACCGCGGTTTCAAGATCGACGATGCGCGCGCGATCCGCATCGCGGTCCGCTGTCACGCGAAAAAGCAGCGCCAAAACGACAATCCCGCCAAGCGCCAGCACAAAGATCGCGGCGACAGACCCCAAAACCGCCGCAGCGGCGACAGCCGTTCCCGCCCAGACGGCGCCGGGCAGAAATGCCGTGCGCCAAGCTTGGCCCGTCTCTTCGCGCATGCGACCCTCCGACCGCGCCGCTTTACGTGTAGCGGATACTCAAAATCTCGAAATCACGGACACCGCCCGGGGTCTTGACCTCTGCCACATCGCCTTCATCCTTGCCGATCAGCGCCCGGGCGAGGGGCGACTTGATGTTGAGCAGCCCCGCTTCGATGTCGGCCTCGGCCTCCCCCACCAGCTGATAGGTCTTTTCCTCGTCAGTGTCGCAATCGACAAGCTTCACCGTGGCACCGAATTTCACCGCGCCCGACAACCGCGCCACATCGATCACATCGGCGAGCCCGATGATGCTTTCCAATTCCTTGATCCGGCCCTCGATATGGCTCTGCTGTTCCCGCGCTGCGTGATACTCCGCATTCTCGGACAGATCGCCATGCTCCCGCGCCTCCGCAATCGCGCGGATCACGGCCGGACGCTCAACGGATTTGAGCTGCTTGAGTTCGGCATCGAGCTTCGTAAACCCCGGTTTGGTGAGCGGTATTTTTTCCAACGGACACCCTCTCTACGGTTGTTCGTGTCAAACCAACCCGACGATATGGAGCAGCGGGCGTGAGTGCAAGTGGCCGCCCCCGTTCCGACAGATGGGAAAAGCCACCAGCGCGCCCCGCGCGTCGATACGCCGCCGGGCGGGGCGCAAGCCCATGGAACCCAAGGCAATCAGGGCATTATGCGGCACCCCGCCCCGCTTACCGCAACGGCACCCGGACCGCATCAATTGACACGCCCATGGCACCGGATATCTTTTGCGACCAGCATTTATTGTAGGGCGGCACGATGGCAGAGACGGAACGTGAGACCATGGACTATGACGTCGTCATCGTTGGCGCCGGGCCCGCGGGGCTGTCCGCCGCGATCCGTCTAAAACAGGTTAACCCCGATCTTGATGTCGTGGTGCTAGAGAAAGGGTCCGAGGTTGGGGCCCATATCCTGTCGGGCGCGGTTTTGGATCCCGTCGGTTTGAACAGCCTTCTGCCCGATTGGCGAGAGCGGGGGGCGCCGATTACCGTGCCGGTGCGGGAGGATCGGTTCTACATGCTGGGGGAAGGCGGGCGGATCCGCATCCCCAATTGGCCGATGCCGCCCCTGATGAACAACCACGGCTGCTATATCGTTTCGATGGGCAATGTTTGCCGCTGGCTTGCCGAGATTGCCGAAGGGTTGGGGGTTGAGGTTTTTCCCGGCATGGCCTGCTCGGACCTTGTGTACGATGGCGACCGGTTGGCCGGTGTTGTGGCCGGTGAGTTCGGGATCGAAAAGGACGGCACCAAAGGCGCCAGCTACGAACCCGGGATGGTGCTGAACGGCAAATATGTCCTGCTGGCCGAGGGCGTGCGCGGCTCTCTCTCAAAGCAGGCGATCGCGCGTTACAGTCTCGATAGCGGTGCTGAGCCGCAGAAATACGGGCTCGGTATGAAGGAGATTTGGGAGGTTCAGCCAGACCGCCATAAAGAGGGGCAGGTCACCCATTCCATGGGCTGGCCGCTCGGCGCGAACGCGGGCGGCGGGTCTTTCATGTATCACGCTGAGAACAATCAGGTTTATCTCGGCTTCGTGGTCCATCTCAACTACGCCAACCCGCATCTCTACCCTTATATGGAGTTCCAGCGCTTCAAGCATCACCCGCTGATCGCCGCCGTTCTGAAAGGGGCCAAGCGCGTCGCCTATGGTGCCCGCGCGAGCAGTGAGGGCGGGTGGCAGTCGATCCCCAAGGTGGTGTTCCCGGGCGGTGCCTTGCTTGGGTGTTCTGCTGGGCTGGTCAACGTGCCGCGGAGCAAGGGCAATCACAACGCGATGCTGTCGGGCATCGCG
>CALCPC010000156.1 GCA_937900975.1 uncultured Paracoccaceae bacterium | reverse complement strand
TTCACATTGGATCAGAAATCGCTGTCTCAAGATCAGCAGGATGCTGATCTTGAAAGCGTTTTCTGATGATGACTGACCTGCTTTGAACGGAAAATGCTCTAGCGCGCGCCGCAAGCGCGACTTGGAGCGGCCGTCGCAGCGCCGGCTGAACGCGTGTCCCCGGCGGGGCGCCGGTCCATAGGGGCGGGGAAGGGGCCCTGCCCGAAACCCTAGGCCGGGCCCACGCTTTTGCACCGGATCGCGCCCGGCGCTGACGCGGTGTCACAAGGCTGAGAGGCTGCGTTGCTTCTTTCCGCCGATCCGTCATCTTGCCCAAATCAAGGGAGGAGGTTCCATGACCCCAATTTCGCGACGCCTCAGCCTTGGCCTGTTCGGCGCGGCAACGCTCGTTCCGACGGTTGCGGCAGCGGCCCCGCGGTCTCGCCTGATCGACGGGCCTTGGCGGCAATTCGGCTCCAGTGGCGACCCCGACCATGGCGCCTGGGCGCGGATCTTGGACCGCGGGATAACCCGCGGCAGCGATGGGATCGCGCGGTTCAACTATCGCGCCACCGCAAAGCGAGAGGTTGACGCCTACGTCACCGCGATGACGCGGGTGGACCCAACCACGCTCAACTCTTCCGCGGCGTTCGCGTATTGGGCCAATCTTTACAATGCGATCACCGTCCAAGTGGTGCTGGCAAATTTCCCGGTGGGCAGCATCCGCGACATCGGCGGCGGCCTCTTTTCTGCCGGTCCTTGGCGCACGAAATTGGTGGAGGTGGCGGGCAGACCGCTGTCGCTCGACGATATTGAGCATGGGATCCTTCGGCCGGTGTGGCAGGATCCACGGGTGCATTACGCGGTCAATTGCGCGGCACTCGGCTGTCCCGACCTTGCGCCGCGGCCGTTCACGGCCGCCCGGTTGGCGGCGTTGCTGGACGCCGGCGCGCGGGCCTATGGCATTCACCCGCGCGGTGTGACGGTGTCCGCCGAAGGGTTGGTGCTGTCGTCGATCTACGATTGGTTCCGCGCCGATTTCGGCGGCAGCGCAGCGGGCGTTGTCGCGCACCTGCGCCAATACGCGCTGCCAGAGCTTTCAGCAGCGCTGGACGCAGGCGCGCATTCGGCGGCATCGGTATGATTGGGCGTTGAATTCCGCTTGAAAATGACCAGATAGTGTTTTGAAGCGGCTCGATTTCCATTGGCGGGATACCGAGGGTGAGCTAAGGGTTTGACAGGCGAAGACGACGAGGGTCATGACGCTGATTAACCGCATAAGCGCACGACTTCTAACGGGCATCCTGCTCGCCCTTTGGGCTGTCGCGGCATCGGCGCAGGCCGAGTATGAGGTTAACGTCTACACCGGTTGGCAGACCGCGCCGCACAGCACCGTGTCGGGCGTGGATGAGAACGGCACACCGTTTGAGTTTACCGCCGGGTGGGACGGACGCTCGTTCGAAGCGCCACCCTATTACGGGTTTCGGGTGACGCGCTGGCAGCAGAACGGCTGGGGCATCGGGTTGGAGTTTACCCACGCCAAAATCTATGCCGATGATGAGACCTTGGCCGATAGCGGCTTTTCGATGTTGGAATTCACCGACGGGCACAACGTGGTCACGGTGAACGCGTCCAAGCGTTTCGCGCTGTCGGACCGCTGGTCGACCCATGCGGGGTTGGGTCTGGGCATTGCGGTGCCTTATGTCGAGGTCACGACGCCCGGCGGCATCACGACCGAAGAGTATCAGCTTACCGGCCCTGCCGTGCGTTGGTTCGCGGGCGTCAGCTACGACATCACCGACCGCTGGTCGGTTTACGGTGAATATGGCGGCACCTACTCCCCCAACGAGGCTGACTTGACCGGCGGCGGATCGCTTGAAACCGATGTGATCACCAACGCGGTCAACATCGGCATCGGGTTTTCCTTCTAGGCCGATTTTGCCGTCTGCCGCCGCAGGCTTTCGCGACGCGCAGTCTGCATGGGCGCGGAACGGAGGCGCCACACTGCTCGCGTAGAGTTCTGAAGCCCCCGCCAGCGATAGGGAAGGCCAACCGATCTGCGCCATCGCGGGCAAAGCACCGCGGCACGGTCTTCGACGCCGATGCGCACGGCTTGCCCCTGCCGGGCCGGCGCCCGGGCACTGCCCGGTCTGAACGATCCAGCGCGGCCGGCTAGAGCAATTTCCGTTCACATTGGATCAGAAATCGCTGTCTCAAGATCAGCAGGATGCTGATCTTGAACGCGTTTTCTGATGATGACTGACTCACTTTGAACGGAAAATGCTCTAATTCAGCCGCACGCCCAGCGCGGCGAGGTCGCGCCAGTATTCAGGATAGGTTTTGGCAGTGCAGGCCGGGTCGCGGATGGTGATGCCGTGGATTTTAAGCCCCGCCAACGCAAAGGCCATCGCGATCCGGTGATCGGCATACGTTTCGATCTCGGTCGGCAACAGCAGCCCGGCAAGCCCTGGATCCGCGGCGACAATCAGATCGTCGCCATCTTCGCGCCCAAGCCCGGGCCGGATCCGATCCAGCTCTGTCGCCAGCGCGGCGACGCGGTCGCATTCCTTCACCCGCAAATTGGCAATCCCGGTAAAGCGCACAGGCGTTGCGTTGAAGGCCGCCAACACCGCCAGCGTCGGCACCGCATCCTGCATTTGCGCCCCGTCGATCACGGCCGGCAGATGCGGGAAAAGATCGATCACATGGCGCGCGCGCGCGTCGGGTTGCGTAAATCCGTCCTCCGACACGCCAAGATCGATCCGCCCTTCGGTCAGTGCCGCAGCCCCCCAAAGATAGGTCGCGGCGGAGGCATCGGGCTCCACCGCATGTTCGGCGGCATGATAGCCCGAGGAGGTGATGCACCAGCTTTGCGCGTCCCGCCGCTCGACCGTTGCGCCAAACGCGGCCATCGCCGCCAGCGTCAGATCCACATATCCCCGCGCGCCGATCTCGGCGCCGGTCAGGCGCACGACGACGGGGCCGGACAGCGCGCCCGCCAACATCAAAAGCGCCGAGACGTATTGGCTGGACAGCGCGCCGTCGATCTCAAACTCCGGGGAGCGCGCGAACGGTGTCGGGCTGGTCAGCCGAACCGGTGGACAGCCGTCCGTGTCGGCGATCGCAACACCCGCGCGCCGCAGCGTTTCGACCAGCGGTCCGATGGGGCGCTTGCGCATATGCGCGTCGCCGTCCAGCACGACGGGCCCCTCGACCAGTGTTGCCGCTGCGGGCAGAAAACGCATCGCCGTGCCCGCGTTGCCCAGCATCAGCGGCGCCCCCGGCGCGCGCAGCCGCCCGTCCGAGCGAACGACAAAGGTCAGCGCGTCGGGCTCGGCGATCACGACGCCCATCGCGCGCAGCGCCTTGCTCATCAAAAGGGTATCGAGGCTTTTCAGGGCGCCGGTGATATGGCTGGTTCCCCGCGCCAGAGCGGCCAGCAACAAAACCCGGTTGGTGATCGATTTTGAGCCCGGCGGCTGCACCCGGCCCGTCAGCGGCGCCGAAACCGGCGTCACGGTGATCTCCCCCCGCTGAACAAGCGCTGCGACGTCTTGCATCCGGTCCCTCCCCCTTACGCGCGGGTTGGGTCTACGCAGGATGCTCGGCGCAGGCCAGGGGAAATGCGCGGGCGCCGGGGTTGAGGGCCTGACACACAGAACCGCTCTCCTGGGCCCAAAACGGCGGCCTGTCCGGGGCCTTACCGCTGTGTCAGGCGCGGGTTGGGCCGCGTGGACATGGCGCGGCGCGACAAGCCGGCCCGGCCGGCGCGCATCGGCGGGGGTATCCTTTGCGGTGAGCTCCCTTCGGCGGTTGCGTGCACCGTCGCCCGCGTCTTTGCCCGCCCCGGCCAGGCGCAGCGCCGCTTAATGGGCGCTGACGGGTGCGAAATCGTTCATCCGCGCCAGCGTGAACGCCTTGGCCCGATCATCGACCAGCGCCAGAACTTTGCCATCGGCATCGGCGATGGCATAGACCATGTCGGTGCCTTCAAGCCGTCCCTGAACTTCCTCTGGCAGCGCATCGCGCTTGACGCCGCGCACATAGGCGATGGGGGTTTTTTCGGTGGTTTTGTAACTCGGAAAATCAGCCATAACGCTACCCTTTCTTGATCTCGATGGTTTGCACGACCGTCTCGGGCAAATGACGCTCAAGATCGATGTGCAAAAGACCGTTCTCTAGAACGGCCCCCGCAACCTCCACCCCGTCGGCCAGCACGAAACTGCGCTGAAACTGCCGCGCGGCGATGCCACGGTGCAAAAACACCCGCTCGTCACCCACGTCGGCCTGGCGCCCACGGATCACAAGCTGCGCGTCTTCCAGCGTAATCTGCAACTCCGCCTCCGCGAAACCCGCGACGGCCAGGGTGATACGATACGACGCGTCGCCCTTTTGTTCGATATTATAGGGGGGATACCCCTCATTCCCCGATTTTTGCGTCCGCTCCATCAAGCGGTCGAGCTGTTCGAAACCCAACAGATAGGGGTGAGAGGCAAAGGTCGCCTTGGTCATGGCCCATGTCCTTCGTTCAAGCAACAAGCGGCACAAGGCCCCGGAAGCGGCGGCCTTTGTCCTTGAAAAGATGGTGTGGGCCACGCGATAAGGCAAGGGGCGCAGTCGGATAGACGGATCGGATGACAGTCATCCCAAAGATGAAACGTGAAGAGGTGCTGCGGGTTCGCCTTGGACTTTTGCGGCGCGAGCACTCCGATCTCGACACCGCCATTCATGCGCTGGAGGCGACGCCCGCCCCCGATATGCTGGCCATTCGCCGGATGAAGAAGAAAAAGCTCAGCTTAAAGGAGGCGATCGTCCGCCTGGAAGATGAGATCACGCCCGACATCATCGCTTGACCGAAGCAAGGACCTTTCATGACCTCTCCCCGTGTCAGCATCGTGATGGGCAGTCAGTCGGATTGGCCGACGCTGAAACCCGCCTCTGAGATCTTGGAAACGCTTGGGGTCAGCGCCGAGACGCGGATCATCTCGGCCCACCGGACACCCGACCGGTTGTTTGACTATGCCGAGACGGCGGCAGCGCGCGGGCTTGCCGCGATCATTGCCGGCGCGGGCGGGGCCGCGCATCTGCCGGGCATGCTGGCCGCGAAGACCCGCGTGCCGATCCTGGGCGTGCCGGTGCAAAGCCGGGCCTTGTCAGGGCTCGATTCGCTGCTGTCCATCGTCCAGATGCCAAAGGGCATCCCCGTCGCGACCTTTGCCATCGGCCCGGCCGGCGCAATCAACGCAGCCCTTTTCGCTGCGGCCCAGCTTGCCGTCAGCGACAACGCGCTGGCCGGGCGGTTGGAGGCTTGGCGCACCGCGCAAAGCGACGCAGTGGCCGAGGTCCCCACCGATGGCTGACGACGCGCTGGCACCCGGCAGCGTGGTGGGCATCCTTGGCGGCGGGCAGCTGGGCCGTATGTTGGCGCTGGCCACGCATCGTCTTGGCCTGGTTCCCCATATCTACGATCCCGACCCCAACGCCCCCGCCGGCGCCGTAACGCGGCATCACACGGTCGCTGGCTTTGACGACACCGACTCGCTTCGCGGCTTTGCCGATGGCGTCGATGTCGTGACTTATGAGTTCGAGAACATCCCGCTTCCCGCGCTTGACACCATCGAGGCGTCGGCGCCGATCCGCCCTGGCCGCCGCGCGTTGGAGGTATCGTCCGACCGGCTGTTGGAAAAGCGCTTTCTTGCCGGGCTGGGGCTAAGCGTTGCGGGCCATGCCGACACGCCCGATCTGCCCGCGCTGCGCAGCAGCCTTGCCCAGCTTGGCCTGCCCGCCATTCTGAAAACGCGGCGGCTTGGCTATGATGGCAAAGGGCAGGTTCGGATCACCGATCCCGGCGCGGCCGAGGCGGCCTTGACCGCGCTGGACGGGCAGCCCGCGATTTTGGAGGCCGTTGTCCCGTTTGAGCGGGAAATCTCGGTCATCGCGGCCCGGGGTCTGACGGGCGAGGTTGTGGCCTTCGACCCGGGCGAAAACCTGCACCGCGACGGGATTTTGGCCCAAACGACCGTTCCTGCATCCGTGCCCGCGTCCCTCGCACAGGATGCAATCCTTGCGGCCGGCCGGATCCTGAACGCGCTCGACTATGTGGGGGTGCTGGGGGTGGAGATGTTTGTCACGCCCCGGGGCCTTGTCATCAATGAAATCGCGCCCCGTGTGCACAACTCTGGCCATTGGACCGAAGCGGCCTGCCTGATCGACCAGTTTGAGCAGCATATCCGTGCCATCGCGGGATGGCCGCTTGGCGACGGGCGCCGGCATTCGGATGCGGTCATGGAAAATCTGCTTGGCGCCGCGATCGACGCGCTGCCCACGACCCGCACCGCCGGCGTCCAGCACTATGGCAAAACGGCAATCCGCCCGGGCCGCAAGATGGGCCACATCACGCGGCTGTCGCCGCGGCGGTAACCAACTGTCTCCCCCGGCACAGCCCTGGCCCAGGCGCCATGCTATCCTGGCATCGGTTTGGGGGATATGACGTGGCGTTTGAAATCTGGCTTGGTTTTTTGGGTTTGTCCGTCCTTTGGCTTCTGGGCCCGACACCCTTTGACACAACACACGGTACGCGGCGGGCCCTGCTGACGCTGACGCTTGTGCTGGTGCCCGCCTCTGTCACGGCAGCCTTGATCCTGCCGCCGCCGTTGGCGATGACCCTGACAGGGATCTACGCCGCAACACGGCTTGCCCCGCTTTTTGCCGGCCCGAACGCCGCGGCGCAAAGCGTGCCGCTTTTCGCGCTTGCCGTGGCGCCGCTTGCCGCCTTACCAGGGGCCGGCGCCGCGACCGCACCTTGTCTTGTCGCAACATTCGTGGCGCTCCTGGCGGTCAAAACCGGGGCTGAGGTTTTGGCCGGACACTGGCTTTGCCCCACTGTTCGCCGGAAGGCGACGCGGCCTGTGTTTGCCGCGCCTGGCAAGGCAAAGCCCGTGCCCATCTTGGTGGGCAGCGCCTAGAGCAATTTCCGTTCACATTGGATCAGAAATCGCTGTCTCAAGATCAGCA
>CALCPC010000155.1 GCA_937900975.1 uncultured Paracoccaceae bacterium | reverse complement strand
GATCCATATGGTGGTCCAAAACCCGATTGGGAGCGCGCTTGCGGCCCTTCTAAGCCACCCACGGTTGCGCTTTGCCGCCTTTTATCGCTCAGCCATTTTCATCCCGACGATCCTCAGCTTTGTCATCGTCGGTTTCGCCTGGAAGCTGATCCTCTCGCCCATTTGGGGCATCGCGCCTTCGCTGCTGGACGCTGTCGGGTTGAAATCGCTTTACGCGCCTTGGCTCGGGAAGGAGGAGTATGCCCTGACGACCCTTGCCCTCGTCTCGGTCTGGCAATTCGTCGGCATCCCGATGATGCTGATCTATGCAGCCCTGATCACCATCCCCGAAGACATCATCGAGGCGGGCGAAGTCGATGGGATCACAGGTTTTTCGGCCTTTTGGAAGATCAAGCTGCCGCTGATCCTGCCATCGATCGGGATCATCTCGATCCTGACCTTTGTCGGCAATTTCAACGCGTTCGATTTGATCTATGCCGCGCAAGGCGCCCTTGCCGGCCCCGATTACGCAACCGACATCCTGGGCACGTTCATGTATCGCACCTTCTTTGGGTTCCAGTTGCAACTCGGCGACCCTCACATGGGCTCCGCCATCGCAAGCGGGATGTTCGCCGTGATCTTGATCGGCGTCTGCATTTACCTCTTTGGCATCCAGACGCGGATGCGCCGCTACCAGATGTAGGGCCCTGCGATGACCAAAGCCCGCTCCAACATCTACAACACCGCTGCGATGCACGGCGCGCTGATCCTTTACACCCTGATCGCGCTTTTCCCGGTCTTCGTGATCGTCATCAACAGCTTCAAGGACCGACGCTCCATTTTTCGAGAGCCGCTGGCGCTGCCCGACGCCGACAGCTTTTCCCTGATCGGGTATCAGACGGTGTTCCGGCAGGGGGACTTTTTCCTCTACTTCCAGAACTCGATGATCGTCACGGTCGCCTCCCTCTTCTTCATCCTCTTGTTCGGCGCGATGGCTGCCTTTGCGCTGGCCGAATACCGCTTTCGCGGCAACCTTCTGATGGGGCTTTACCTCGCGCTTGGGATCATGATCCCCATCCGCATCGGCACGGTCGCGATCCTGGAAATGATGGTCGCAACCGGTCTTGTGAACACGCTTTGGGCGCTGATCCTGGTCTATACGGCGCAGGGTCTGCCACTGGCCATTTTTATTATGAGTGAGTTTATGCGCCAGGTCTCGGACGACCTGAAAAGCGCCGCGCGTGTCGATGGGCTTAGCGAATACGCGATCTTTTTCAAACTTGTCCTGCCCCTGGTGCGCCCGGCCATGGCGACCGTCGCCGTGTTCAACATGATCCCGATCTGGAACGACCTTTGGTTCCCGCTGATCCTGGCGCCGGCCGAGGACACCAAGACGCTGACGCTGGGCAGTCAGGTTTTCATCGGGCAGTTCGTCACCGATTGGAACGCCGTTCTCTCGGCGCTGTCGATGGCGATCCTGCCGGTTCTTGTTCTCTATGTCATCTTCTCGCGGCAACTGATCCGCGGGATCACTTCGGG
>CALCPC010000154.1 GCA_937900975.1 uncultured Paracoccaceae bacterium | reverse complement strand
CACCGATCCTTGGAAACCGCCCATAGATCTCTTGCGAAGACCGCTTGGCCTCGCACCGGCGCCCGGCCTTCAGGGATCGCCGCGCAGGGTGTCGAGGAAACGGATCGTGTTCTGGTCGGCGCCGAAGCGCGGCAGATCTTCATGCGTGGCGCGGGCATAGATGCGCGCGAACTTAGGTTCTGGCGTTGCAACGAAAAGCGCCCTGCCCAGCGCAATCGGCACAACGCTGTCCTCGGCCCCGTGTAGAAAATAGCTTATGGTGTCGACGGCCCCGATCCGGTCGATGCTGTCGAACCGGTCGCTGCGCAGGATCCGGCACGCGGGAAGGATCGAGAAATCCACCTCGACCGTGCGGCAAAGCCTGTCATAGGGCGCCTCAAGGATCAGCGCCATCTCCTCAACCTCAGCCGCCAAGGCGACAGCGATCCCGCTGCCGAGCGAAAAGCCATAAATGACGCGATCATCGGCCCCGACCGGCGCACCGACCAAATCGTCGAGCGACCGCCAAACGCGGGACGCATCGCGCAAGAACGCGGCTTCCCCCGGCTCCCCCGCTTGACCGCCGCCACCCCGATAGGCCATCGCCACAACGCCGTATCCCGCCGCTCCGAATGCCCGCAAGCGCGGTTCATGCACCGAAAGCGCGCCTGAAAAACCCATGAAATAGACCAAAACCGGTTTGCCGGGCAGCGGCGTCGTCACCCAAACCTCAAGCGGCGGATCATCGCCCGTGGCCGGCAGCACCCGCACCTCGGTCCGCGGCAGATCCGCCGGCGCTGGGCCGGTTTCGACAAACGGGAAAAGGAACCCCCGCTGGAACACGGCAAAGCCGCCGAGGAACACCCCATAGACGCACATCAGGATCAGGACCACTTGGGCCCATACGCTCATTGCGCTGACGGGAGCGCTTTCTCGCGATCCTCCTCATAGACAAACCGGTCCTCGACGCCCGGCAGCTTCGCCATCTGGCGGCGCAAACCCTCAGGGAAAAGGCCGGGCCGGATGCTTTCGAATCCGGGGATGTCGCGCAGGATCTGGCCAGTGTTGACCGTGCAGAACATTTTGGGCGACGGGCCTTGCGCCTTGGTCCGCCGGAGCGCCGCCTCCGCCACCGCGGGGGAGACATAGACGCGCTGAACATGCACAAAGTGCGAAAAGCGCGCGTGGTAGCGCTCATAAAAGTCGAGATAGCGGTCCGAGATACCGTAGTGCACGTCGTCGCGTTCCGGCAGCTCCTCATGCCCAAAGGTGCCCGCGGGGTCATAGATCACCCGCTCGGACGCATTAACGATCAGGCCTGTGTGTGCGCCGCGTCCATCGCGGCGGTCGACCATCGTAACCAGCGCGATATAGGGCGCATCATCGGACACAAACCGTGCGGCCGCGATCTCCTCTGACGGCGCGCGGCCCGGGTCGCTGCAGGCCGCCAGGCTGACAACGACAAGGGCGGCCGCGATGCGAAGCGGCGCGAAACGGCCCTTCGCGATCCAAGCCATGCGCGCGCGGGGGGCTGTGGCG
>CALCPC010000153.1 GCA_937900975.1 uncultured Paracoccaceae bacterium | reverse complement strand
TCAGGTATCATGAGGCCAGCGTGGGGGAGGCCGTGGCCCACCTCGATCTCATACGTCGGCTGCTGGCCGAGCGCGACGATCTTCATATCCTGATCACCACGGTCACCCGCACCTCCGCTGCCGTCATGGAGGAGCGTCTGCCAGAGCGTGCGCTGCATCAATTCGCCCCGGTCGACGCCCTGCGCGCGGTCAAACGCTTTTTGGCCCATTGGCGCCCCGATGCGGCGGTTTGGACCGAAAGCGAGCTTTGGCCCGCGCTTTTGCACCGGACCAAGCTGTCGGGCTGCCCGCTTTATCTGGTCAACGCCCGGATCTCTGTCCGCTCGGCGCGGCGGTTGCGGTGGGCGGGGCGGTTTGCGGGCTCGCTTTTGTCACGGTTCGCCCGGATCCTCGCCCAGGATGCCCCGGTGGCTGCGCGGCTGCGCGCGCTTGGCGCGCCGGCGGAACGGATCGAGGTGGCGGGCTCGCTCAAAGAGGTTGCGGCCCCGCTTCCGGTCGATGAGGCCGAGCGGGCGGATTTCGCCAAGCGCCTGGCCGGTAAGCAGGTTTGGTGTGCCGCCTCCACCCATCCGGGGGAAGAGGAGATGGTCGCCGCGGCCCATCGCCAGGTCCGGCGCGCCCATCACGGTCTGATCCTGAGCCTGGGCCCCCGCCTTCCCGAGCGGGGGCCCGATCTGGCCCGGGATCTGCGCGCGCGGGGGTGGCGGCTGGCGCTGCGCAGCGCCGGCGATCCCCTAGAGCGGGACACAGAGATCTACCTCGCCGACACGTTGGGGGAACTTGGGCTTTGGTACCGGCTGGCACCGGTCAGCTTTGTCGGCGGCTCGCTGGTTCCGGTCGGCGGGCACAACCCTTATGAACCCGCGATGCTGGGGTCGGCCATTCTGCACGGGCCGATGATCGGCAATTTCGAGGCCGCTTATCAACGCTTTAGCGCGGCGGGCGCGACGGTGTCGGTGTCCGATGCCGGCGCCTTGGCCCCGCGTGCGATCGAAACGCTGGCGCCCGACCGGGCGGCGGCGTTGCGCACCGCGTCACGCGCGACCTCGCCCGCGAGGTTGGAGGCATGGACCAGCACGATGTTTCCGCGGCCCTGGCGGGCGGCGTAGCTGACGATGCGGTTGGCGGTGTTGGCGAAGGTGTAGCCCAGGACCAGGACGTTGCCGCCCGCAATCTCGGTATTGTTGGAGAAGCTGAGCACGGCCACGTTGGAATTGGCCACGGCCACCCCCACGGCGGCGGCGGCGTCAGAGCGCAGGGGGCCGACAATGACATCGGCACCGGCCGACACGGCCTCTTGCGCGCGCATCGCGGCGGTCGCGGCATCACCCGCGGTGTCATAGACCACGATTTCGATGGTGGTTTGGCCCGCCACATCGGCGGCGGCCAGGCGCGCGGCGCTTTCGAGCGAGCGCGCCAAAAGCGCGTCCCCGCCCCCGCTGCTGAGCGGCAGAAGCATCGCAACTTGCACGTTTTGCGCGTTGACCCGCGGCCCCCCGAGGCCAATCGGCCCACCGCCGATCTGACACCCTGCCAGCACCAGAGACAGGAAAAGAGCAACCGCAAGCCGCAGCGGGTTGCGAAGGCGGCGGAAACCAGGAACCATGAAGACTGTCCTCTGCCCCGGGAGGGCCGTTGATTTCGTTTCGTTTTGACGGGAGCCCCGCACATGTCGCACGCTAAGGTCTTAGACCGTGCAAGTAAACGATCCGTGTGCCGCGGATTTCCCCCTAAACCTGCTCATGGCCCATGAGCGGGGGCGATGGCAAGCCGGACCGGGGCGTTGCGCCCGGGCTCGGCGGAGGAACGCCCGCTGTTCGCACGGAAAAGGTTGCGCCGGGGCTGCATTTCGTGGCGACGCCGATTGGCGCGGCGCGCGACATCACCTTGCGCGCGTTGGACCTTTTGGCCAGTGCCGACATGATCGCGGCGGAGGATACGCGCACCGCGCGGCGGTTGATGGAGCTGCACGGCGTGCCGCTGCGCGGACGGCCTTTGGTGGCCTATCACGACCATAACGGCGCCCAGGCCCGGCCCCGCATCCTGGCCGCTTTGCGCGATGGGATGAGCGTCGCCTATGCGT
>CALCPC010000152.1 GCA_937900975.1 uncultured Paracoccaceae bacterium | reverse complement strand
TGGCGCCCGGGATCGAGGAAAAGCCGCCGATGCTCAGGACCGGCAGTGCCTTGCGCGCGAGGTCGACCAGCGCGAACTGCACCCCGGCGCGCGCGCCCCACATCCTGCCCGCGACAAGCGCGACGATCCCTGCCGCTGTCCACACCAAAAGCATGATATTGCCAAGCGGGATCCCAATAGCGCTTGCCGCCCCCGGATCGTCCGCCACCGCCCGCAGGCCCAGCCCCATTTTTGTGTATTTGAACAAGAGCGCCAGCGCGATAATCAGAACGGCCGCCACCAGGCCCGCAGTGAGGTCGAGCGCCGAGATGAACAGGCCAGTGCTGTCGATGATCCACTGAATCGGGAAATCGCCGATGCCCAGGTCGAGCCGTCGGACCTCCACCCCCCAGGCGGCCTGCGCCAGCCCTTCCAGCACGAAGCCGAGCCCGATGGTGGCCATCAGAAGCGTGTCCTCGCTTTGGTTCATCAGGGGTTTTAGGACCAGCCGTTCGGTGGCAAAGCCAACGCCGGCCATCAGCAGGATGGTCACGAAAAACGCGAGGATAAAGGGCAGGCCCAACTCCATGAAGCCGACAAAGGACAACACAGCGAAAAAGACCATCGCGCCTTGGGCGAAGTTAAATGTCGAGGATGCTTTGTAGATCAGGACAACGCCCAAGGCGACCAACGAATACATTGTCCCGGCCAACAGCCCCGCGACAACGACTTCGATGAAGAAAAGAAACTCAATCATGGGCCACTCCAAGATAGGCGTCGATGACGTCTTGATTGTTTCTGACCTCATCGGGCGGGCCGTCGCCGATGACTTTACCGTAGTCCAGCACCACGACATTGTCCGAGATGTCCATCACGACGCCCATGTCGTGTTCGATCAAGACCATGGTGGTGCCAAGCTCATCGTTGACCTTCAGGATAAAGCGGCACATGTCGCGCTTTTCCTCAACGTTCATGCCGGCCATCGGCGCATCCAACAGCAGCACCTCGGCGTCGGTGGCCAGCGCGCGGCCAAGCTCCACCTTCTTTTGCAGGCCATAAGGCAGCTTGCCGACGGGGGTGTCGCGGATGTCGGAGATTTCGAGGAACTCAACGATTTCCTCACATTTTTGCCGGTTCTCGCGCTCTTCCTGCATGGCCTCGGGCAACTGCAGCGCGACGCTTAGGAAATTGGCGTTCATGTGCAGTTTGCGGCCGACAAGGATGTTGTCGAGGACCGACATCCGCTTGAACAAGGCCAGATTTTGGAAGGTTCGCGAGATGCCGAACTGGGCCACGATGTTGGGGCTAAGCTTGTCCATCACCTTGCCTTTGAAGGCGATGGTCCCCTCCTGCGGCTTATATATGCCGTTGATGCAGTTAAGGAGGGAGCTTTTGCCGGCCCCGTTCGGGCCGATGATCGCGCGGATTTCGTGTTGGAGGACGTTAAACGACGTGTCGGTAATCGCCTTCACGCCCCGGAACCTCAACGAGATGTTTTTCACTTCCAGGATCGGCGCGCCGATGGGGAAGTTTCGCGCCGGTGCGGCGGCTTGGGCTTGTGCGTTCATCGGATTGCTCAACTGCGGTGAAGTTCGGCGTGACGGGTGCTTTCCTCACGCCACACGTCGCGGAAATTCTTGCGGCCCTCTTTCGAGATGCCGAGGTAAAGTTCCTTGACCTTATCGTCGCTAAGAAGGCTTTCGGCGGTGCCGTGCAGCATCACGTGACCGGTTTCGATGATATAGCCATAGTCAGCGTTGCGCAGGGCCACGTTCGTGTTCTGCTCGGCCAAGAGAATGCTGACGCCTTCCTTTTGGTTCAGCTCCTTGACGATGTTGAAGATCTCGGCGACCAATTGGGGCGCCAGACCCATCGAAGGCTCATCCAAAAGCAGCATCTTGGGCTTGGCCATCATCGCGCGGGCCACGGCGACCATCTGTTGCTCCCCGCCCGAGGTGAAGCCCGCCTGGCTTTTGCGCCGGTCGCGCAAGCGCTTGAAATAGGTGTAGATTTTGTCCAACTCGTTGCGGATGTCGGCCTTGCTAAGCTTGCGTGAATAGGCGCCGGCGATGATGTTCTCTTCCACCGTCAGGTGGCCGAAACAGCGCCGCCCCTCCAGAACCTGCACCAAGCCCAGCTTGACCATGTCCGCCGGGTCCTGTCCCGTCACGGCCACGCCATCATAGTGGATGGTGCCTTTTGTGACCTTGCCGCGCTCACCTGCCAGCATGGTCGACACGGCTTTCAGGGTCGTGCTTTTCCCTGCGCCATTACCGCCGAGAAGTGCGACGACCTTGCCGCGCGGGACGCTTAGCGAAACGTCGTGAAGGGCCGAGATGACACTGTCGTAGACGACCTCGATCGTGTCGATTTCGAGGATGTTTTCGGTGGCTTGCATCTGGCGCCCTGTTTGGATGAAGGGGGGTGTCTGTGGCCGGGCGATTGCCCGGCCACAACGCCTGGTCGCTCGGTTAGGAGCAGCTGCGCGGTTCGATGCCGTTTTCGCTGGCAAACTTGGCGGCTGAGGTCTCGACCAACTCCCGGATATAGGCGGGGTCGAGCGGGGCTTGCCAATCCGAGACTTGCTCGAACTTTTCACCATCCCACTGCATCATGGCAAACTTGCCCGCGCCCTCGTGGTTCTCGCAAGAGATCGAGAACGGCGCGATCATGCCCTTGATGCCAAGCTCTTCGAGCCGCGCATCGTCCATGACGAGGTTTTCATAGCCCTCGCGGAACTCCGCTCCGGTCACGGCCTGGCCGACCTTATCGTGCATTTCCTGCGCGACGCGCAGCGCCTCGATATA
>CALCPC010000151.1 GCA_937900975.1 uncultured Paracoccaceae bacterium | reverse complement strand
AGCCGGGATGCGGTCGGGCTGGCGGTGGTTTGCGCGCTCCAACGTGATTGTCGTGACGCTCGACCCCGAAAAGGTCGAGCGGTTTGCCCAGACAGAGCTTGGGATCATCCTCGACCACCGCCAGTTCGCCGATCTGCCCCAGTTCAGCGATGCAGATCTTTGCGCCGCGGGGGTCATGCTGCGCGACGCGCTTGAAAGCGACGACCTCACCTCGGGCGTGATGTTTGAGGCGATGAGCCGGGTGCTTTTGGTCAAATTGCTGCAACGCTACGGCCAGCAGCGGCCCGAGGATCTGGCGTTGTCGGCGCGGTTTACATCGCAGCACTACGGCCGCGTCCTGGCCTTTATCCGCGCGAATTTGGAACGCTCAATCAGCGTTGACGACCTGGCCGCCGTCGCGGGGATGAGCGCGTCCCACTTTGGCCGGGTTTTCAAGGCGACCGTGGGCGAAACGCCGATGCAATACGTCATGGCCTATCGCGTTGAGCAGGCGATTGCGATGATGAAGGATCCCGCGCGGCCCTTGGGTGACATCGCCTTGGCGTGCGGCTTTGCCGACCAAGCGCATTTTTCGCGCAGCTTCAAACAGGTCACCGGCCAAACCCCGCGCCAGTTCCGCGCCGCTTAGAGCCCTCTCCGTTCACATTGGCTCAGCATTCGCTGCTTCAAGATCAGCAGGCCTTTGATCTTGAACACGTTATCGGATGAAGGGGGACCTGGTTTAAACGGAAAAGGCTCTAACCCCCCTGCCCCAATGCCCGCGTGCGCGGGCCTCGGGGGGCTGCGCGGAATCCTCCAAAAACTGCGCGCTCGGGTTCAAGTATCGCCCGCCGGGGCGCGGTAATTCTCCTGTCATCGGGCCAAGCGCCCCAGACATCGACCCAGGAGAGAAAAAGATGAAAACCCTCGCACTGACCACCGCCGCGCTGCTGATGGCCTCCACCGCCGCCATCGCGCAGGTCGAAACCCGCACTGTCACGTTCCAAAACGAAGGCGCCACGCTGTCGGGCACGTTGTATCTGCCCGAAGGGCACGATGGCGCCCAGCTTCCCACAGTCCTTGTCACCGGCGCTTGGACCAGCGTTGAGGAGCAGATGCCCGCCGTCTATGCGGCCGAGATGGTCGAGCGTGGCTTTGCCGCCTTCACCTTCGATTTCCGGGGCTGGGGCAAATCCGGCGATCTGGCCGACGGTCAGCGCTTTGTTGAAAGCCCGGCGGCCAAAACATCTGACATCCGCGCGGCGTTCTCCTTTATGGCCACCCTGCCAGAGGTCGATGCAAGCCAGATGCACGGTCTCGGCATTTGCGCCTCGGCCGGGTATATGATCGACGCGGTCGCCGGCAACGATCTTGTCAACCGCATTGGCCTGGTGGCCCCATGGCTTCAAAACGAAACGATTGTTGAGGCCGTCTATGGCGGTGAAGCAGGGGTAAGCGGGCTGATCGCGCTGTCCCGCGCGGCCGCGGCCGATGGCGGCCAGATCATCCCGGCCGCCGGTGCCGAGGGCGCCGAGGGCGTGCTGATGCCCATCGGTGGCTATTACTACGAGGAAGATCGCGGCGCGATCCCGGCCTATGACAACCGCTGGAACAACGCGGGCTGGGAGGGCTGGCTCACCTATCATCCCGCCGACAACCCCGGGCGTCTGA
>CALCPC010000150.1 GCA_937900975.1 uncultured Paracoccaceae bacterium | reverse complement strand
GCGCAATGGCGGGATTGATCGTGTATTTTGCGATGTAGCGGCGCACGCGGGCATAGGCGGCGGCGCGGATTTTGCCCTCGGTCCCCCGCTCCCCAAACCCGCCGGGGACGATGATCGCGTGATAGCCCTCCAGCCCCGCAGCGCCCGCCTCCTCCCGCTCAAACACCTCAGCGTCGAGCCATTCGGCCTTGACCTTTACGCGGTTGGCCATGCCGCCATGGGTCAGCGCCTCGGCAATCGATTTATAGGCGTCCTCCAACTCGGTGTACTTGCCAACAATCGCGACCCGCACCTGGCCGTCGGGGTTGTAGACCCGGTCGGCCACATCGCGCCAGACGGCAAGATTGGGCTTTGGTGCAGGGGCGATGTGGAAGGCGTCCAGGACGGCCTGGTCCAACCCCTCCCGATGATAGGCCAGCGGCGCCTCGTAGATCGACTGCAGGTCTTGCGCCGCGATCACGCTTTCGGGGCGTACGTTGCAAAAAAGCGCCAGCTTGTCGCGCTCCTTTTTCGGGATCGGCCCTTCAGAGCGGCACACAAGCACATCGGGGGCGATCCCGATGGAACGCAGCTCCTTGACCGAATGCTGCGTGGGCTTGGTCTTCAGCTCCCCACTCGCCGCGATGAAGGGCAACAGTGTGAGATGCATGAAAATGCACTGACCGCGCGGCTTGTCCTGCGCGAATTGCCGGATCGCTTCGAAAAACGGCAACCCCTCGATATCGCCGACCGTGCCGCCGATCTCACACAGCATAAAGTCGGTCTCGTCCTCGCCGATGCGGATGAAGTCTTTGATCTCGTCGGTGACATGCGGGATCACCTGGATGGTTTTGCCGAGATAGTCGCCGCGCCGCTCCTTCTCCAAGACATTGGAGTAGATCCGGCCGGAGCTGATCGAGTCCGTCGCCCGCGCCGCGACACCTGTAAAGCGCTCGTAATGGCCGAGGTCGAGATCGGTTTCAGCGCCGTCATCGGTGACGAAGACCTCCCCATGTTCAAACGGGCTCATCGTGCCGGGGTCGACGTTGAGGTAAGGGTCAAGCTTGCGCAAACGCACCGAATAGCCGCGCGCCTGCAACAGCGCACCGAGGGCCGCAGACGCCAAGCCTTTTCCAAGCGACGACACGACGCCGCCGGTAATGAAGATGAATCTGGCCATGAATGCGGCTCTCCCGTGGACTGCGCGCAGGACAATTCGCCTTGCCCACGGGACTCAGGGTGTAGCGCAATTGCCAGGCCCCGACAAGCCGCCGCGACCCAAGATGGGGTAGAATGACGCGGGCCCGTAACAACCGGTGCCCGTGTTGCGCCTAATCGGGGGAGGGTGGCAGCAACGGTGCGTCGGTGCTGGGCGGCGTCAGCGGGGCGTCGGGGATGCTGGGCGGCAAAAGCTCGTCGCCGAGGCTTGGCGGCAGCAACCCAGACACGCCACTGTCCGGCGACAGATCGAC
>CALCPC010000149.1 GCA_937900975.1 uncultured Paracoccaceae bacterium | reverse complement strand
AGCGTCAGCCCCCGGACATCGACAGGTGACAGTTTCCAGTGTTTCAGGGGATCGCCCTCCCGCGCGAGAAACCGGCGCAGTTGCTCGGCCTGACCGACAGTCAGCCAGATCTTGATGAGGTGGATGCCGTCGCCGGTTAGCATCGCTTCAAAGGCTGGGACCTGGTCGCAAAAATGCTGCCGCTCGGTCTCGGTGCAGAACCCCATCACAGGCTCCACCACGCCGCGGATGTACCAGGAGCGGTCGAAAATGGTGATCCGGCCCGCGGTCGGCAGGGCGCGGATGTAGCGCTGAAAGTACCATTCCCCCCGCTCCACGTCCGAGGGTTTGCCAAGCGCCACGACCTGCGCGACGCGGGGGTTTAGATTGGCCGTCAGCCGTTTGATCGTAGAGCCTTTGCCGGCGGCATCCCGCCCCTCGAACACAACCGCAACCCGCGCGCCGGTCTCAACCACCCAGGCCTGCATCCGCATCAGATCGATCTGCAGCGCATCCATCGCCGCGCCGTAGGGCTTGGATTTCAGCATCGTTGCATAAGGATAGCCGGGATGCAGGATGTCATCCTTGTCGGCCCCGTCGAGGGCGTCGCGCACCGACTGCGGCGCGCTTTCACTGGCATATCGGCTGATGGCGCCGTCGAACGGTTTGGGAAATGGGTCTGGCATGGGCTGAAGATGCGACCGCAGAGCCGGCGGCGCAATCAGAAATGCAGGGCCGTGGTGGTGGGAGGCGGTAAGACGCGATCACCGATGCGCCAAACCCGGCGACGAAAAACGTGTGAGCGCGATCTCTTTGGGCGGACAGGGGCCCCGCGGAGGACAAGGCTAGGGTCCACGACCGCGCGCGCGGGGAGGGATGAAAAAGGGTTCAGGTGCGCGGGGGCAAGCGCGGCAGTTAAGTGCGCGGGGACGCGCGGCGGTAAGTGCGCGGGGACGCGCAGGCGTGAGTGCACGGGGACGCGCAGGCGTAAGTGCGCGGGGACGCGCAGGCGTGAGCGCCGCGGGGCGCGGCCCCAACCGCCGGTGACGCGCGATCCCGAACGCTGGGGGGCGCGCGATCCCGAACCCGCGGGGGCGCGCGATCCCGAACGCTGGGGGGCGCGCGATCCCGAACCCGCGAGGGCGCGCGATCCCAAACGCGCGGGGGCGCACAGCGTTTTATGCGGGGGGACGCGCGGTACCATATGCGGGGGCCGCAGGGTAGAGGACACCTGCGTCCTTTGGCATTGCCTGCGCGCGGCCCGCCCGTCACACTGTCGCTGCGAGCCAAAGGGCGGTCCCAGGTCAAGCCAGCAAGCCCTGTCCAAAGGAGCCTTGAGGTGACCGAACCCATGACACCACAACCCGCCGTTGTCGTTACCGGCGCCAGCCGGGGCATCGGACATGCCATCGTGAAGGAATTCCATCGCCTCGGCTGGGAGGTGTTCACGCTGGCCCGCACCCCTTTTTCCAACGTCTGCCCCTGGGCTGAGGGGATCATCAAACATATCGAGGTCGATCTAGGCGACGTCGCCTCGATCGAGGCCGCGTGTGCCGCGCTGCTCGATCGGCTGGGGGAGCGTGGGCTGACGGCGCTGGTCAACAATGCCGGGATCTCGCCCAAGGCGGCGGAGGGCGGGCGGCTGTCGGCGATGTCGACATCCCTGTCAGTGTTTGGCCAAGTGCAGATGGTCAATCTGATGGCGCCTTTGATGCTGACCCAGAACCTCTTGCCCGCGTTGACAAAATCGAAGGGGGCGATTGTCAATGTCACCTCGATTGCGGGCACGCAGATCCATCCTTTCGCGGGCGCGGCTTATGCCGTGTCGAAAGCGGGGCTTTCGGCCCTGCCGCGCGAATTGGCCTTTGAGCTGGCCGAAAGCGGGGTGCGGGTCAACGCCATCTCACCGGGGGAAATCGCGACCTCGATCCTGTCCCCCGGAACGGCCGATGTGGTTGAGCGCCAGGTCCCGATGAAGCGCCTCGGCAGCCCAGAGGAGGTGGCGGAGGTTGTGGCGTTCCTCTGCAGCCACCGATCCTCCTATGTCAACGGCGCCGAGATCCCGATCAATGGCGGGCAGCATTTGCTGTAGGGTCTGACGGGATCAAGCTGTGATGCGGGCCTTCAGAGCGCGGGATCAAAACCGAAATAAGCCGCCCCCGTGCGGAGCCCGCCGGGCGCGAGCGGTCCAGCCGCGTGCCGCCTGCGGCCACGACGCCCGCCTTAAACAGCGCCGATCAGAACGCGGTCGAAGGGCGAGGTAAGATAGATATGGTTTCTCAAGTTGCCATAAAGAAGATGGCCGTGGCTGCGCCAGCGGTTTTCCGGCGCGCGGGTCGGATCGTCGTCGGGATAGTAGTTGACGGGGACCTCGATGCTGCCGCCGGCCGCGACGTCCCGGTCGTATTCCCCTTTCAGCGTCGCGCTGTCGTACTCCAGATGGTTGAACATATAAAGCGTCCGGTGCGCGGGGTCGTCGACCAGGCAGGGGCCGACCTCTGGCGATTGCATCAACACCTCCAACCCCGGCGCGGCGGCGATGTCGGTGGCGCGCATCTCTGTCCAGCGGCTGACCGGCACGACGAGATCGTCGGAAAAACCGCGCAAATAGGGCGAAGACGGCGCAAGGTTGCGGTGGCGGAAACAGCCGAACGCCTTTTTGGCCAGCATGTCTTTGCGCACGCCATGGAAGTGGTTCATCATCGCCATACCGCCCCAGCAGACCGCCATGGTGTGGTGCACATGGGTCTGGGTCCAGGCGAAGATCTGCAAGAGCTCGTCGTAATAGGTGACCTCATCGAAGGCGAGATGCTCAATCGGCGCGCCGGTGATGATGAGACCGTCGAATTTCTGCAGCGCGACGTCGCGGAACCGCTGGTAGAACGCCTCCAAATGCTGGGCCGGGGTGTTGCGGCTTTCATGCGCGGACATGCGCAAAAGTGTCAGATCGATCTGCAGCGGTGTGGCGCCGATCACGCGGGCGAATTGCGTCTCGGTTTCGGCCTTCTTGGGCATGAGGTTGAGCAGGCCGATGCGCAGCGGGCGGATATCCTGGCGCGCCGCACTGCTGTCGGACATCACCATCACCCCTTCGCGCGTCAGCACATCGCGGGCGGGCAGGGTGGCGGGGAGCTTGATCGGCATCGGCGGGTCCTCTTCAGTCCGACCGGTTTAGCGATTTGCCAGACGCTCGGCCACCAGGGCCACGAAGTCGTGAGGGTCGCGCACTGCGGCCATCGCATCGGCCGGGACCGCAAGGCCCCAGTTTTCAGCCATTTTGCGATAGATCGGCAAGCGACGGTTCAGCAACTGGCGATACCCCCAGCGGATGAAGTGGTCGGGGTCCACGGACCCCGCCGCGACGCCGTGGATGTCGGTATACTGCGCCCAGATCTGACGCAGGAACCCTTCTTCGTAATACATCGGTTTCGGCGCGCGGCTGAAACGGTCGGCCAGCACATCGATATGGCTGTCCGCGCCCTCGATCCACACCGGGAGTGCGGTTGCAGACAAGGTGGGCAGCACGGGATCCTGAGGATCGTCGGGATCCACCACTTCGCAAAGCGAGCCGGAGCTGTCGGCGACAAAATGCGCATAGCCATAAATCTGCGCGGCCTTCGCGGCGAAAAGCGCCGTGTCGCGGGTCGCCGCAATCTCGGCCGCGCGGTGCTGGCGCTGGCGCGTCACGTATTCCTCGCACGGGCTGCCGCCGCGCGCGGGGTCGCCGGGTTTGCCAAGATAGGTGGAGAGGGGGGCCAGGTTCACAAAAGAGATGTTGGAGGCGATGTAGATCGAATCCTCCATCAAAAGCTCCCGCAGGAACGGGTTGCGCATCGCCTCACGCTTGAAATTGTCGACGATGTGCTCGCCCATATAGCGGGTGCCGATGCGAAAATCGACGGAGTAATGGAACCAATCGCCACCGGCGCGGAGAAGGCGCGAGACATGGGTTTTGCCAAGACCCGACATGCCGAACAGCGCGACCCGCTTGGCCGGGGCCTCCTGCCACTCCGTCTTGTCTCGATACAGCATAGCGTTTCCGTCTTGGTCCCGCGCGGCATAGCGCGGCGACCGGCGGGCGTCCAGGCTGTGTGAAGGACGCCGGCACACCGGCGCGCGGCCTTTCGACAAGGCTGCGCGCACGCCGGTTGTGATCGGATGGGCCGCGGCGCCTGCGCCTAGAGCTTGAAGCCGACGCGCAGGCCGCGGCGCCGGCGCCGGCGCCTAGAGCTTAAAGCCGACGCGCAGGCCAAGGCCGATGGCCGAGCCGCCGTTAAAGTCTGTCGCCAGCACGTTTTCGGCATCGCCGAGGAAGGAGTAGGAGGCGCCGCCCGTGATCTTCATCCGCGCGTTCTCCCACGTCGCGCCGGCGGTCAGGCCAATCCGCCCGTCGACGGGGCCAAGCGACGTCACCTCTTGGCCTGTCTGCGGCTCCCATGTGACCGAGAACGCGCCCGACCACCGCTCATTGAACCGGCGACCGACGCCCAGCGTGTAGGTCCAGTAGTCCTCGGAATAGGCGACAAGCGGGCGGCCGATGGCCAGCAGCGGATAATCGGGGGGCGAGATTTCGAACTCTGACCAATCGGCCCAATGGATCTGGCCGAACACCAATGTGTTGGGCGCAACGCCGGTTTGGAAATCCAGCGTCAGCGTTTGCGGCGTGTCGATGGTCGTTGTGGTTTCGGTGACGGCCAGGCCGTTGGTTTCGGTCGTATCGAACTCATGCCGGATCGACGAGCGATAGGTCAGCGCGACACGAAGCGCGATGTCCTTGCGCTCATAGGCGACGCCACCCATGTAGCCGAAGCCAAAAGCGGTGCCGGCATCGACGCTGTAGCCGCCATTGGCCGCGTCGCCGATGAACGAAAGGGAGGCGTCGGCAGTGATCGATTGCAAGACGGGCCCCGCGTAGACGCTAAAGCCATTGGTCTCATAAGCC
>CALCPC010000148.1 GCA_937900975.1 uncultured Paracoccaceae bacterium | reverse complement strand
CCTGCTGATCTTGAGACAGCGATTTCTGATCCAATGTGAACGGAAATTGCTCCAAGACACCCGCCATTTGCCTTGCAGCGGGATACGCGTTTCGAAATCAGTACGCCGCTGATTTCGAACGCGCTGCCGGTGCCAAGGCTTCCAGCATCAAGGCAAAGCACCCTTCCGCCGCCGCGACGCCTCAGCGCCGGGGTCTGTTGTCGAGACGGTGATACCCGTGACCTGCCAACGGCCACCTGCCACTTGCCACTTGCAAGCAACTTTGGAACCACGATATCGCGCGCCGCGATCCCCGTGCAAACGCGGCGGGCTCGCGGCGCAGCATCCCGCAAGGCTTGCCCCCTGAAGCACCCGCAAGCGGCGCCCGTCACGGCGCAGGCGCACCCCCGCAGGCGCGTGTCACGGTCGCGAGCCGCCCCCGCGCCGTCGGAGTGCTGCGCCGCGTCAATAGGCCGAAGGCACCAGCAGATCGAGGACCCAGGCCCCACGCGCGCCAAGCCCTTCCTCCACTTGCGTCGCCGGTCCGGGCATCGCGACGCCGGGCAGCCGGATCGGCGCTTTCGGTCCCCGGGCGTCCAGAAAACGGCGCAGGATCAGATGCGCGGGCAGGCCTTGCGCCTCGGCCGTTGCGATGCGCACCCGCTCCCCATAGGCCGCGCCCAGCCGGTTAGAGCCCATGTCTTCCGCCGCGAAACAGGAGTTGAGCTTCAGCCGTGCCGCCTCGCCCGTGCATTGCGCCAGTTCGTTGACGAGCCCAAGCAACAGCGCCGACCCCTCGGTCCGGCCGTTTTGTCCCAAACCGCGATCCGCCAGAAGCTGCCCGGTCAATGTCTGCGCCGCCGCTGCGAAAAAATGGCGGAAATCGATGACCCTGGGCTCCGTTGCCACGATCAAATAGCGCGCGCCGCCCACGGTCTCAAAAAAGTCGCTGATCGCAGGATCCGCGAATGTGGCAGAGGTCGTGACATTCCGCGCTTCGATCCGGCGCAGATGATCGACAAAAGCGTCGACCGTCCCAAGCGCGCTTTGGAACTTTTTCAGGTGCGGCGCGGGTTTCGCGGCGGCGTCGGCGGCCAGCGCCGCCCACGTCGCCGGTCCGACGATGCCGTCGGGCGCCAACCCGGCATAGATCTGAAAATCCTCAATGGCGGCTTCGGTCTTGGGGCCGAAAACGCCATCTGTTGCGATCTTTTGATGGGCCGGCCGATGCGCGTTCAAAAGCACTTGGATACGCTGCACGTCTTGCCCGACGGATGGGCGCCTTACGGTTTTCATGCCAAAAATCCCCTTGTCCAAAAATACCCACACAATCCAAAAATTCTATGTGTCCGGCAAGCCCGAGGCCGCGCCGGTTTGCGGGCTTCTGCACAAAGCGGTCAGGCGCGGCGGCGGCGGCGTCGGGGGGCTGCCTCGGTCGCGCCGAAGACGGGGTTTGGGATCGCGACCAGGCTGCGCAGCCGGGGAAACGGCGCGGTCGCGTGCGGGATGTGGTTGGCGGCGATGAAATGTTCCTGAAACCGCGGTTCGATGGCGGTCTCGACCTTTTCGATGTCGCGCACCACAGCCTCGATGGCCCGCCGCGCGCCGCGGTTGCAAAGCGCGATCCGCGCGCCCGCGCCGGCGGCGTTGCCGGCGCTGACAACGTGATCGACAGCGCAATCGGGGATCATGCCAAGCACCATCGCGTGGCGCGGGCTGATATGCGCGCCGAATGCCCCGGCCAGCACGACGCGATCCACCGCGTCGACGCCAAGCTGATCCATCAAAAGCCGCGCACCGGCGTAAAGCGCGGATTTGGCAAGCTGGATCGCGCGCACATCGCCCTGGGTTACGGTGATCCGCGGCCCGCCCTCGGGCGTGCCGTCATGGATCAAAAAGGCGTGCGTGCGCCCATCGGGTTCGGTCCGTTTGCTGCCCGTCTCGGCCGCGCCCCCGATCAGGCCCGACGCGTCGATCAGCCCCGCAAGGCGCATCTCGGCAATCGCCTCGATAATGCCAGAGCCGCAGATCCCGGTCACGCCCGTGCCGGCCATTGCGGCGGTAAAGCCGGGCTCGTCGGACCAAAGCGGGCTGCCGATCACGCGGAACCGCGGCGTCTTGGTCTTGGGATCGCTCTCCACCCGCTCACTCGCGCCGGGCGCCGCGCGCTGGCCGGCAGAGGTCTGCGCCCCCTCC
>CALCPC010000147.1 GCA_937900975.1 uncultured Paracoccaceae bacterium | reverse complement strand
CGGCGGATCCAGCCTCTGGAGGCCGCGGCGACGACATCCATTGTCCTCGCCCAAGCGGCGCGGGCGAGACGCGGCACCCACCGCCGAAGCTGCGCAGTCAGACGCCCGCCCCGGCGGACTTGGCCCAAAGCCACGGATTGCGGCGAGTTTCAGGCGCCGTGTCACTCCCCCATTAGCCGGGCATCCCAAGGATAATTTGTTAGGTTCAGCGGTCCGTTCTCGGTGATCACAACCTGGTCTTCCAGCTTGATCGAGTAGTCGGCCCCGTCGCGGCTGGTCAGCACCTCGACACAAAAACACATCCCCACCTCGACCTCATAGTCGAGAGCGCCCTCAACCCAGTGGTCTGGATAAGGAATGAGCGGCCACTCATCGCACAGCCCGACACCGTGGTACTTGCAACTGTACTTTAGCGCTTGGTAGTTCGGCGGCAGGTGGTGCCCCTTGTGCGTCAGATCGCGAAAGCTGACGCCGGGCTGCAGCAGGGCCATGTTTTCGGTGATGTGGTCGACACTCATCCGGTAGTCGGCGATCATCTCGGGCCTGGGGTCGGCATCGCCGATCCAAAACGTCCGGCTGATGTCACAACAGATGCCGTAACAGCCGACCAGATCGGTATCGAGCGCCAGGATCTCGTTGGGTTGCAGGATCCGCGGCCCGCATTCCTGAAACCAAGGATGCGTTCGGGGGCCGGTGGCCAGAAGCCGGGTCTCAATCCACTCTCCCCGCGGCGTGAGGGTGTGGGGGTGGGGGAGCGGCCCGCTCGCATGACCAGATCTCATCTTCGCTGAGCCCCGGGATCGCCCCCCGCTCCATCGCCGCGACCGAGGTTTCGCAGGCGTGCATCGCACAGCGCATGGCACGGATCTCCTCCGCGCCCTTGATCGCGCGCGCCTTCTCGGCCACCTCCTCACCGTCGCAGATTTCCAATCCGACGGCCTCCAACGCGCGCAGCCCCCGCACCATCACCTTATCGACGGCAAGCCGGGGGTTGCGCCCGACGCGCGCCCGCAGAATATCGGCGACATCGCCGGCAAAGGCCGCCGCCGCCGCATCGCCGGCATCCCCGTTGACAAAGTAAAACATCGAAGCGCCCGACCGGACCTCCCGCACCAGGGGATTGAACTCCGCCAAAAAGGGCGCGTTCTTGTAATCCCACAGAACCATGTACCCATCCGCTGTCACCAAACAGGCGCGGAACGGGTTGTGCATGTTCCAGACCTGCATGTTGGTTGTGTCGGTGGCATAGCGAATGTTCAGCGGGTCGGTCAGCAGCAAGCCGCCAAGCTCGCGCTTGGCGATCTGCGCCACCAACCGCCCCAGACGGTACCGACGCATTGCGGGCAAATCGGGCAAAACCAGCCCTGCCTGCGCCCATTCCGCCAAGGCCAGATCGGTCGGCCCGATTTCAACGCGGTCCGGCCCGGGGCCGTGGATGGGATCGATCTTGCGGGTCTCTGCGGGATGTATCGTCATATCCCGAACCGTTCCACAGTGGCGCGTCCCGCCGCTTCGCCAAATCCGTCACGGATCGCGTCGTTTTCGTGCCAAGGTGACGCGCGTCTCACATCCTTGCGACACCCGTTGCCGCCACCCCCGGCCCCGGACCATAATACCGCCAGCCAAATGCGGAGCGGAGCCCATGGAAAAATTCCTGTTCGAAGGCCATGACGGCCAGATGCTTGCCGCGCGGCTGGACCTGCCCGCCGGCCCCGCGCAGGCGACAGCGCTTTTCGCGCATTGCTTTACCTGCTCCAAGGATATTCCAGCCGCGCGGCGGATCTCACAACGCTTGGCGGCGATGGGGATCGCGGTGCTGCGCTTTGACTTCACCGGTCTTGGCCACAGCGGGGGAGAGTTTGCGAACACCGATTTCTCCTCCAATGTCGCCGATCTGCACGCGGCGGCGCGGCATCTGGAAAGCATCGGACGCGCCCCCGACATCCTGATCGGGCACTCGCTTGGCGGCGCGGCGGTGCTGAAGGCTGCGGGGGCGCTTGCCTCCGTCCGCGCGGTCGTCACCATCGGTGCCCCCGCCGATCCCGCCCATGTCGCGCATAATTTTAGCGACAGCCTGCCAGAGATCGCGGCGAAAGGCGCAGCCGAGGTCATGCTGTCCGGCCGCCCTTTCACCATCCGGCGCGCCTTTCTCGACGACATCGCCGCCGCCGCGCTGAAACCCGCGATTGCGTCGATGAAAAAGGCGCTCTTGGTGCTGCACGCCCCGACCGACACCACCGTTGGGATCGAGAACGCCTCCGAGATCTTTCTGGCCGCCAAGCATCCCAAAAGCTTTGTCACGCTTGACGACGCCGACCATCTGATCACGGCGCCGCGCGATGCCGATTACGCCGCCGAGGTGATCGCAGCCTGGGTCCGGCGATATCTGCGCATGACCCCGCCCGCCGCCCCGATCGGCGCGCCCGAGGGGATCGTGCGGGTGGCAGAGGCCGACCCGGACGGGTTTTTGCAACAGATCGCCGCCGGTCCCCGACACTATACCCGCGCCGATGAGCCTAAGGCCTTCGGCGGCACCGATGCGGGGATGACCCCCTATCAGTTCCTCTCAGCCGGGCTAGGGGCCTGCACCTCGATGACCATTCGGATGTATGCCCGGCGCAAAAACTGGCCGCTTGAGACTGTCAGTGTCGACATCGTGCACGATAAGCTTCACGCCAGCGATTGCGAGACATGCCTTACAACCGAAGGCAAAATCGACACGTTTCGCCGGACCATCGCGCTGACCGGCGATTTGGATGCGGCGCAGCGCGCGCGGTTGCTTGAGATTGCGGACAAGTGCCCGGTGCATCGCACGCTCGAATCCGAGGTTCACATCGTGACGGAACTGGCCCCGGCCTAGCGCGGCCCGGACCATCCCCTGGGAACGCACGCGGCGGGTTTACAAGGGATCGACCGGGCGGTGCAGCGCGCGGATCTGGGTCTTTCGGTCGCGCGCCCGCAGACTGGTGAAATCGGACGTTATGCGAAACCCGAAAACGAAATCGTTGTAAAAGGCATCGTCGCGGTATCCGTCAACCGCGACCGTCCAATCGGCGAACAGGCTGACGGGCAGCGCGCCGAGTTTCAGCTCCCCCCCAATGGTGCCAAGAAGATCGACATCGTCAAGCGTCTGCGCCGTGCGCAGGGCTACCGCGTCAAAGGGTTAATAGCTCACTTCGGCCAGGTCCAGCCCCCCCACCCCGCGCCCGCCCTCAAAAACGGCATCGCCCGAAACATACTGCAGCCCAAAAAGCCCCCGCGTGGTGATCGGACCCCAGAAGCGCGTGTAGCCAAGCAGGGCCTCGGCTGCGGCGTCCCCGTCCTCGATGCCCGAAAGCCGGGCGCCCGCCGTCCAAACGCCCTCGCCGCTGTCCTGAAACACCAGACCCGCGGCCTGCCAGTCCAACGGGTAAGAGCCGCCAAAGTACTCATTGCGGATCCCCAACCCGGCCTCTGCGCGCCACCCGCCCCCTTGCGTCTCGACCGTGAGGCCGGTTTTGTTGCGGATGATATCATTGTCGCTGCCACCGACATTGTCGCGGGCGAAATAGGAAAAGCTCGTGTCCCAAAACGTGTCGGCGGATGCGGCGCCCGCCGCGAAAAAAATGCAAAGCAGAAGCGCAATCGGTCGCATGGGAGGGGCCTTCCGTGGGATGTTGCCCTTGGCTAGCAGATCGCCAAAGGCTTGACGACCGGTTCTGGCACCGAAGGGGGAGGACTTATGAAAATCGCGGGCTATCGCATCAATTTGAAGGTCAGCGACCGCAACAAGAACTGGTGGCTGCGCCCGGCCTCGAAGGCCAGCACGGTGGGGGCCTACATTCTGGCGGCGCTGTCGCTTTTGCTGCACATTTTCTAGACGTGTTTTGCCCGGCAAACCGCGACATGTGGTGGCGCTGACGCTTAGATGCGGATATGCTGTGGCAGAGCAGTCCCGGCCCGGAGGCCCAAAATGGCAGAGCCCTCAAAAAAACCGCCGCAGGATCTTTTTGCCGGTCAGACCAAGGCAGAGCAAAGCTATAGCGCCAGCGACATTGAGGTGTTGGAGGGGTTGGAGCCTGTCCGCGTCCGCCCCGGTATGTATATCGGCGGCACCGATGAGCGCGCGCTTCACCACCTTGTCGCCGAGGTCTTGGACAACGCGATGGATGAGGCGGTGGCCGGCCATGCGACGCGCATCGATGTGGAGCTTGGCGGCGACGGGTCGGTCACCGTGCGCGACAACGGGCGCGGCATTCCCATCGACCCGCATCCCCGATTCCCCGACAAGTCGGCGCTGGAGGTCATTCTTTGTACGCTTCACGCCGGTGGAAAGTTCTCGGACAAAGCCTACCAAACCTCCGGCGGGTTGCACGGCGTTGGCATATCGGTCGTGAACGCGCTCTCTGACATGCTGCGGGTGGAGGTTGCGCGCGGCAAACAGCTTTATGCGCAAAATTTCAGCCGCGGCATCCCCGAAGGGCCGCTAGAGGCCGTGGGCCCCGCCCCGAACCGGCGCGGCACCACCGTCACCTTTCATCCCGATGCCCAGATCTTTGGCGCTGCGGCGCGGCTGAAACCGCTGCGCCTGATGACGATGGCCCGATCGAAGGCCTATCTTTTCTCAGGCGTTGAGATCCGCTGGCGAACGGCGATTGCCGCCGATGACGTGCCGGCGGAGGCCGTGTTTCACTTTCCCGGCGGGCTGGCCGATTACCTTAGCGACCGGCTGGCCGGTGCCATGACCTATGCCGACAGCGCCTTTGCCGGCCGTGTCGATTTCGCGGAGCGTAACGCCGGCGTCCCCGGCCATGTGGAATGGGCCGTGAACTGGACGCCGGCCCGCGACGCCTTCGTCGGCTCCTATTGCAACACGATCCCCACGCCTGAGGGCGGGACGCATGAGGCGGGCTTCTGGGCCGCGATCCTGAAAGGCATCCGCGCTTATGGAGAGCTTGCGGGCAACCGCAAAGCCGCGCAGATCAGCCGCGACGATGTGCAAAGCGGCGGCTCGGCCTTGATCTCGGTCTTTATCCGCGATCCGGCCTTTGTCGGGCAAACCAAGGACAGGCTATCCTCGGCAGAGGCGGCCAAGCTGGTGGTGGCCGCCGTGCGCGACCGGTTCGACACCTGGCTTGCCGCCGATACCAAGGCTGCGGGCGCGATCCTCGATTTTCTCGTGCTAAAGGCCGAGGAGCGGCTGCGCCGAAAGGCCGAAAAGGAAACGCAGCGCAAAACTGCAACCCGCAAACTGCGCCTGCCTGGAAAACTGCTCGACTGCACGGCGAAAACCCGCGACGGCACCGAGATTTTTCTGGTCGAGGGCGACAGCGCCGGTGGATCGGCCAAAGCCGCGCGCAACCGTGAGACCCAGGCGCTTTTGCCGCTGCGGGGGAAGATCTTGAATGTGCTTGGCGCCGCCTCCTCGAAACTTGGCCAAAACCAGGAACTCAGCGACCTTTGCCAGGCGCTCGGAACCGGGCTTGGCACCCGGTTCAATGTCGAGGATCTGCGCTATGACAAGGTCATCATCATGACCGACGCGGATGTCGACGGCGCGCATATCGCAGCGCTTTTGATGACCTTCTTTTTCACCCAGATGCGCCCAATGATCGACCAGGGCCACCTTTACCTCGCCTGTCCACCGCTCTACCGGCTGACGCAGGGGGCGAAATCGGTCTACGCGATGGACGACGCGGAACGGGATCGTTGGATGGAAACGGGGCTTGGCGGGCGGTCGAACAAAATCGAAACCTCCCGCTTCAAGGGGCTTGGCGAAATGGACGCCAAGGACCTGAAAGACACCACCATGAACCCGGAGACCCGCAAACTGATCCGCGTCACGTTGGAAGAGTTCGAGCACGGCGAAACAGGACGACTGGTCGAGCAATTGATGGGCAAGAAGCCGGAGGCCCGCTTTGGCTATATCCAGGAAAACGCGCGCTTTGTAGAGGACATCGACATCTAACACGCGCCCAGGCGGGGCCGAACGGCCTTGGCCCAGCAGATGCCGCGCGGATTTCACCGGCCACCAGGCCGTGACGGGGCTGGCGGGCGCCCCGACGTGGGCGCATCCAACCGCGCAACACCGCCAGAACCACCGCCCAAGCGGGGCTTTTCAACCGCGCGTCCCAGCGTCACTATTGCCTTGTCCAACCCCCGAGGCCCCAATGCCCCGCACTTTCTTTCAGATCATCGGCCCCTACCTCAACCTTCTCGGCCATCGTGAGCCCGAGATTTATGGGCACGAGACCCTCGCGGATGTCGAGGCGCAGTTGACGGCGTTGGCACCGGAGCATGTCACCGTGCGCGCGCTTCAATCCAATGCGGAAGGCCAATTGGTCGACTGGATCCAAGAGGCGCGCAGCACCGCCGCTGCCATCATTATCAATCCGGGTGCCTATTCCCACACCTCTATTGCCATTCTCGACGCGCTCAACGCCTTTTCGGGGCCGGTGATGGAGGTGCATATTTCAAACATCCACCGCCGCGAGGCGTTTCGTCACCTTTCCTATGTCTCCGCCCGGGCCGATGGGGTGATTGCAGGGTTGGGGACAGAGGGATATGCCGCAGCCCTACGCCGGATCGTGACGCTTTTGGCATAGGCCACCCGAAACCCGCTTGGCACGGGGCCGTAAAGTGCTGCGTTGCAATCGGCAACGCCGTCGTTTTGAACGGTTTCCGATCGCGCCCGGCTCAGTTTGACAAGACAACGCCCTAGACCCGCGCGCCGCGGTCAAGCCGATCCAAAATCGTGGCGGCACTGTCGCGGGCTGCCGCTTTCTTTTCGTCCGCCATGCGATCCCAGGTCCGATACATCTGTGCCATCCGTGGATTGCCGGCCAGCGCCTCCCGATTGCGGATCAGGAAATCCCAGTAGAGCGGGTTAAACGGGCAGGCCCCCTCCCCCGCCTTGATCTTCACCGAATATGCGCAGTTGCGGCAATGGTCCGACATCCGGTCGATATAGGCCCCCGACGCGGCATAGGGTTTGGAGGCCAGGATGCCGCCATCGGCGAACTGGCTCATCCCGATCACATTGGGCACCTCCACCCAGTCATAAGCATCGGCATAGACCGCAAGATACCACTCATGCACCGCATGCGGATCGATCCCGGCGAGAAGCGCGAAGGTGCCTGTCACCATCAGGCGTTGGATGTGGTGAGCATAGGCCTGGTCCATCGTTTGGGTCACAGCCTCGGCGACGCAGGCCATGTCGGTGTCGGCGTCCCAATAAAACCCCGGCAGCCCCCGCGTGGCGCCCAGCGCATTGCGGCGGACGTAATCCGGGCCTTCCAGGTCATAGATCCCACGGACATATTCTCGCCACCCCAGGATCTGGCGGATGTATCCTTCAACGGCGTTGAGCGGTGCGGCGCCATCGCGGTATGCGGCCTCCGCCGCTTGGCAAAGCTTAAGGGGATCGAGCAACCCGGCATTCAGATACTGGGCGAGAACCGAGTGCCACAGAAACGCCTCTCCCGTCAGCATTGCATCCTGATAGTCGCCAAAATGCGGCAAGGCGGTCGCGATGAAATGCGCGGCCGCACGCTCGGCCTCTGCGGCGGTCACTGCATACCAAAACGGCTCTAACGTGCCGGGGTGATCGGCGAAGTCTTTGGCGACCAGCGCCAAAACCTCTGCCGTGATCGCGTCGGGGGCGACGCGCGCGGGCTCTGGCATAAAAAGATCGCCGCGCGCCGGTTTGCGATTGTCGGCGTCATAGTTCCATTTGCCGCCCGCGGGCTTGTCGCCATCCATCAAAAGCCCGGTATCGCGCCGCATCTCGCGATAAAAATACTCCATCCGCAGGCTTTTGCGCCCTTCGGCCCAGGCGGAGAAGACCCCAGGTGCTGCGATAAAACGGGTGTCGGGCAGAACCGTCACGCTAAGCGGGATGTCCTGGATCTCTGCCCGCAACCGCCAGGCGCCGCATTCGGTCGTCAAAACCTCTGTTGCACCGGTCTCAGCGGCCCGGCGCAACACCTCCCCCGGGATCGATGCGCCGGTGTCTGGATCGTCATAACGGCTGTAAGCAACCCGCCAGCCAGCCTCGCGCAATGTCTCGGCAAAATGGCGCATAGCGCTGAAAAGAAATGCGATTTTCTTCTTGTGGTGGCGGACATAAGTGGCCTCGCCCCGCACCTCGGCCATGACCACGACGTCCCGCTTCGGATCGCCAGCGGCAAGCGCGCTTAACCCCAGCGACAGCTGATCGCCAAGCACCAAAATCACACGCGGGCTCACCAGGGGAGCGGCCCCATCGCATAGTCATAAAAGCCCCCCGAATGCTCGGGCCTCAGCGCGCGCACGACCTCCAAAAGGCGTGTCGCCGCGGCTTCTGCGGGGATCGAGGGGTGTCGGTTCAGGTATTTCTCGCTCAGCGCGGTGGCGACGGTCCCAGGGTGGAGCGCGACGACGACGCTCTGCTTGTTGCGGCGCCTCAGCTCGATTGAGGCCGTGCGCACGATCTGGTTCAGCGCGGCTTTAGAGGCGCGGTAAGACACCCAGCCGCCAAACGGTTATCGCCGATGGAGCCGACGCGCGCCGACAGCGTCGCAAAAACCGCGGGACGGTCGGTGGACAGCTTTGGGCCAAAATGCTTCAGCAACAGCGCGGGGCCGATGGCGTTCAACGCAAATTGCGCCTGCATCGCGCCTGGGTCGATGTCCGCCAGCGATTTCTCCGGTCCGCGGCCCGCGATCTCCAACGCGCCTGTGGCGTCGAAAATCAGGTTGTAGGGCCCGTCCTGCCACTCCGCCGCCTCCATAACCGAGGCCTCATCGGTCAGGTCGATGCCGTTGGCCGACCGGCTAAGCATCGTCAGCCGCGTCTCCCGCAGGCCCGCGGCCAGCGCCGCGCCGATGCCGCCCGTAGCCCCCACGAGCAAAACATTTGTATCCGCCCCGATCTCCATGGGGGCGGAGTTAGCCCCGTTTCAGGCCGCGTCCAGATTTCGCTTTCGCTTTCGGTCACGGCCGGTATAGTGCGCGCATGTGTCACGCAGCGTCCCTCGGCCTCCTTCTTCTTACCCGCCTCTGAGCGCGCCGGGTCCTCGGCGCACGCGCTCAGGGGATCCGATGTCAGCGCCGAAATAGCCGAGCCCCGCCGACCTTCCAGGCCTTAGACACAGGACAGACCCATGACACCCCCGACACCGCGCGACCGCGTGCTGATTTTCGACACGACCCTCCGCGATGGAGAGCAAAGCCCAGGCGCCACCATGACGTTGGCCGAGAAGCTGGAGATTGCGACGCTTCTCGACGACATGGGCGTCGATATCATCGAAGCGGGGTTTCCGATCGCCTCCGAAGGCGATTTTGAGGCTGTCAGCCAGATCGCGGGCCGCGCGAAATCCGCCGTTGTGTGCGGGCTGGCGCGCGCCAATTTCGGCGACATCGACCGCTGTTGGGAGGCAGTGCGCCACGCCGCCCGCCCGCGCATCCACACATTTATCGGCACCTCGCCGCTGCACCGCGCGATCCCGAACTTGACCCAGGATCAGATGGCCGAGCGGATCCACGACACTGTCACCCATGCCCGGAACCTTTGCGACAACGTGCAATGGTCGCCGATGGATGCAACGCGGACCGAGCACGATTACCTCTGCCGTGTGGTCGAGATCGCGATCAAGGCCGGTGCCACGACCATCAACATCCCCGACACGGTGGGCTATACGGCGCCGAAGGAATCGGCGGCCATCATCGCGATGCTGCGCGCCCGCGTGCCGGGCGCCGACACCATTTGTTTCGCCACCCATTGCCACAACGATCTGGGCATGGCGACGGCCAACAGCCTGGCGGCGGTGGAGGCTGGCGCGCGGCAAATCGAATGCACGATCAATGGGTTGGGGGAGCGTGCGGGCAATCCCGCCCTCGAAGAGGTGGTGATGGCGATGCGCGTGCGCGGCGATATTCTGCCCTATGAGACCGCAATCGACACGACCAAGATTATCGGAATTTCGCGCCGGGTTGCGGCCGTCTCGGGCTTTGCAGTGCAGTATAACAAAGCCATCGTAGGCCAGAACGCGTTTGCCCATGAAAGCGGGATCCACCAGGACGGGATGCTGAAAAACGCCGAGACCTTCGAGATCATGCGGCCTGAGGATATCGGGCTGGCGGAATCCAACCTGGTGATGGGCAAGCATTCCGGGCGCGCCGCCCTGCGATCAAAGCGTGAGGCGTTGGGGTTCGACCTGGCCGATAACCAGCTCAAGGACGTGTTCGTGCGCTTCAAGGCGCTGGCCGACCGTAAGAAGGAAATCTATGACGAGGATCTTCTGGCGCTGATGGCCGATGCCACGACAAGTGCGGGCCATGACCGGATCCGGGTCAAGTTCCTGCG
>CALCPC010000146.1 GCA_937900975.1 uncultured Paracoccaceae bacterium | reverse complement strand
CGACGCCGCGCTGGCATAGCGGTGGGAGGTGCGCCGCGGCATCGCAACCGTCGAGAGCCTCCGCGCCAAACTCCTCTGCGGCCCCGGCAAGACCCGCGAGAAGACCGGGCGGCATCCGAGCCTTGAGGAGAAGCCGCCAGAGCGTTAAGCGCGGCGAAACGCTCTGGCGGGGCGGGGCGGGGCGCGGTATCGGTGGGCCATGACGCTCGACACCATTCAGGCCCGGATCGACACCGCCGCGCGGGGCGCCGGCCGCGATCCCGCCACCGTCCACCTTATCGCTGTCTCCAAAGTCCAACCCTTGGGGCGGGTGGAGGCCGTGCTGACCCAAGGCCACCGCATCTTCGGCGAAAACAAAGTGCAGGAGGCCGAGGGCAAATGGCCCGACCTTCAGGCCCGCTTTCCCGGCGTGGCACTCCATCTCGTCGGCCCGCTTCAGTCCAACAAAACCAAACCCGCCGCCGCGCTTTTCGACGCCATCCACTCCGTCGACCGCGAGAAGATCGCCCGGCGCCTTGCCACCCACGCGCAAGAGCTTGGCCGCGCGCCCGAGATCTTTTTGCAGGTCAACACAGGGGAGGAGCCGCAAAAGGCCGGCGCGCTGCCCAGTGAGATCGACGCGCTGACGGCGGCCTGCCGCGCGATGGATCTGCCGGTTCGGGGCCTGATGTGCCTGCCGCCGGCCGAGGAAGAAGCGGCGCTGCATTTCGCGCTGCTGGCAAAACTCGCCGAACGCAACGGCTTCACGGGCCTCTCCATGGGGATGAGCGGCGATTTCGAAACGGCGATCGCGCTGGGCGCCACGCATGTCCGCGTGGGCTCGGCCATCTTCGGGGCGCGCGTACCGACGCCAGCGGGCTAGAGCGCTTGCCGTTCAAATCGGGTCAGCCGTCATCGGAAAACGTGGTCAAGATCAGCGGGATGCTGATCTTAAACTCGTTTTCTGATGATGACTGACTCACTTTGAACGGAAAATGCTCTAGCCCCGGATCACAACGCGGCTTTCGGGGCGGAACCGCGCGGCGATCCACAAAAAGTCGGGCTTGGCAAAGGCCACGCAGCCCGCGGGCGGCACCCGCGGCCCGCGCCAGCAATGCACAAAGATCGCAGAGCCGCGCCCCGGCACCGCGCCCGGCCAGTTGTGGTCAAGCACCATCAGCGCGTCGTAAAGCCCGTCGGCCCGCGCCAGCCGTTCGGCCGAAAAGCGGTGCCGCCCCCGCCCCGGCAGATGGTGGTTGTAATCGGGATCCTTGGGGTCGTCGGACCAAAGGTCGAAGGGCCGGATGGGCAACGCCCAATCGGGCAAACGCGCACGCCCGACGCGGTCGGGCCGGTAAAGAAGGCCTATCACCCGAAACGTGCCGGCGGGCGTCACGCCATCGCCCTCGCGCTTGGCCTCGGCGATCCCGCCCCGTCCAAGCGCGCTAGGAAAC
>CALCPC010000145.1 GCA_937900975.1 uncultured Paracoccaceae bacterium | reverse complement strand
GGCCGGATCATGCGGCGCCCAGGCAAGCCCGTCCTGCGCATGATCCGGCCCGGGCGCAACATCGCCATCAAGGTTCCCGGCTATAAATGGGCGGAAACCATCGTGTATTACCGCGACCGTGTCGGGTTGGAGATGGTGCGCAACCAACCCGCCAGCGTCGCCTTCGCGTTTGGTGAAATGACGCTGTGGATCGACCGGGTTGAGCATCAGTCCCAAGTCGATGTCTGGCTTGAGCTTTTCGCCGACGACCCCGACGCCGCGTTGAAAAAACTCAACGGGCCAGAGCGTGACGAATTAGCGCCGCTGCACGAGGTCGACGGCCACTGGACCTCAGACCCCGCCGGGACTGTGATCCTTGTGCGGAAAGAGACTTAGCGGCAAGTATCGTTCAAGCCCGGGCAATCGCTTTCAAAAACCCCGGTCAAGTTTCGCACGGCCGATGCTAAAGGGGCTTCCCCGTTCCACGCGAACCAACCTGGCCTCAAAGCGCGCGGCGAAAACCGGGGCTTACAACGCGGCCAGAAACACCGAGAACAACTCGGAAAGGGATGCCTGGTGTCTCGTGTCTTTCACGGAACGCTATAAGCCGGCGCGCCGCGGCTTTTTGAGATGGCGCCTGGGGCACACAGCCCTTTGCCCCACCCAAAAACCGCGACACCCGTTTCCTGTGCCCGCGGAAATGTTTTAGCATCGGGACAGCAGCGAGAGGGTGCGATGGCAGAGACAGTGGTGATCGCGGGGGCCGCCCGCACGGCAATCGGTGGGTTTCAAGGCGGGTTTGCCCCGCTGGCGGCGCCAAAACTCGGCGGGGCGGCCATTCGCGCGGCCCTCAGCCAGGCCGCGCTCGACCCCAGCCGGGTGGAGGAGCTTTTGATGGGGTGCGTGCTGCCGGCCGGGCAAGGCCAGGCACCCGCGCGGCAGGCGGGCTTTGCCGCCGGTCTCGATGCCGCCGTGCCCGCGACCACGGTGAACAAGATGTGCGGCTCAGGCATGAAGACCGTGATGATGGCGCATGACCAGATCGCGCTCGGCCAGGGCGACACGCTGGTCGCGGGCGGGATGGAGAGCATGACGAACGCGCCTTATCTCCTGCCATAGATGCGCGGCGGGGCGCGGCTTGGCCATGCGGGCGCGGTCGATCATATGTTCCTTGACGGGCTCGAAGACGCCTACGATCAGGGCCGTCTGATGGGCACTTTCGCCGAGGATTGCGCCGAAACCTATCAGTTCACACGCGCGGCGCAGGATGCCTACGCGCTCGCCTCGCTGGCCCAGGCGCGGGCGGCGGCGGCGGACGGTGCTTTCGCCGATGAGCTCGCGCCGGTGACGGTGCGGGCGCGCCGCGATGAGACGGTCATCGCCGCAGATGAGCAGCCGACCACCGCCCGACCCGACAAAATCCCGCATCTCAAGCCCGCGTTTCGCGATGGGGGCACCGTGACAGCGGCCAATTCATCCTCCATCTCCGACGGCGCGGCCGCCCTTCTTTTGATGCGAGAGGGTGCAGCGCCGCGTGTCCGGGCGCGCATCCTTGGCCATGCCAGCCATGCTCAGGCGCCAAACCTCTTTACCACGGCGCCGGTTCCTGCAGCGCGAAAGCTGCTCGACCGGATCGGCTGGTCTGTCGATGATGTCGATCTTTGGGAGGTGAACGAGGCCTTCGCCGTCGTGCCCATGGCCTTCATGGCCGAACTTGGCGTCCCGCGGGAGAAGCTGAACGTCCATGGCGGGGCCTGTGCGCTCGGCCATCCCATCGGCGCGTCTGGCGCGCGCATCCTTGTCACCCTTCTCCACGCGCTTGAACGGCGCGGGCTGCGCCGGGGCATCGCTGCGATCTGTATCGGCGGCGGGGAAGGGACCGCGGTGGCGATCGAGCGGCCGGAGCCGTGAACATCGACGGCGCAACGGCGCTTGTCACCGGCGGGGCGTCCGGTCTTGGCGCGGCCACAGCGCGCGCGCTGGCGGCCGCCGGCGCCCGCGTCGCGATCCTTGACCGGGACCAGGGGGCCGGCACCGCCGTCGCGGACGAGACCGGCGGTCTTTTCGCAGCGCTCGACGTGACCGATCCCGCCGCCGTCGCACGCGCCCTTACGGCCGTTACCGACGCGCTCGGCCCGCCGCGCATCGCCGTCCTTTGCGCGGGCATCGCCCCCGGCGCTCGCACCCTCGACCGCGAGGGCGCGGCCCATCCTGCGCCGCTTTTCCAGCAGGTGATCGATGTCAATCTGATGGGCACGTTTCATGTCGCGACGCAAGCCGCGGCGCTGATGGGCGGGCTTCAGCCCATCGGCCGGGACGCGCAACGCGGCGTCATTGTCGCAACCGCCTCCATTGCGGCCTATGAAGGCCAGATCGGCCAGATCGCCTATGCGGCGTCCAAGGGCGCGGTGGCTGCGATGGTGCTGCCCATGGCGCGCGATCTGGCGCGGCGCGGCATTCGCGTCAACGCCATCGCCCCCGGCCTTTTCGCAACGCCCATGGTCGCGGGCCTGCCGGAGGAGACACAGGCAAATCTCGGCGCCTCGGTGCCCTACCCCGCGCGGCTTGGCGATCCGGCGGAGTTTGCGGCACTGGCGCGCCATATCGTTGAGAACGATATGGTGAACGGCAGTGTTCTGCGCCTCGACGGCGCGCTTCGCATGGCGCCGAAATAGTTTTGAAAATGTGCGGCGCCGCCTGGCCGACCGCACGCTCAGACCAAGGGGATCGACCGGCGGGCCCAGCGGCGCCGCCGCTTGGGCTGTTGTAGGCAAGGGCCCGACGCTTTCCCCTGCAGTAATGCGTTTCGGACAGTAACGACGCGAGGTTGGCGCAGCCGCCCACTGCGCGCCAAGAAACAGCCTATGAACCACATCGGAAAGCGCTGCCTCAAAATCAGCAAGTAGCTATTTTTTCAGCATTTTTTGACAGACTTGGCTCAGCGCGACCCAGAGATGGTCTAGCTCGCCGGGGCAGGCGTAATCCGATACGCCGCGCCATCGACGACCGACAGAAACCAGATCGACCCGTCCGGCGCCTCGCGCACGTCGCGAATGCGTTGGAATTTGTCCTGGAACAAGCGCTCGGCCTCCCGCACCCGCTCCCCCTCACGGTCAAGGCGTGAGATCATGTCGAATTTGAGTGAGCCCACAAAGATGTCGCCCCGCCATTCCGGAAAGAGCCGCCCCGAGTAGATCATCATCCCAGATGGCGCAATCGATGGGTCCCAGTAATGCGCCGGCTGCTCCATCCCCGCCTTCGCCGTCCCCTCACCGATGCGCAGGCCCGAGTAGTGCCGACCGTAAGAGATGATCGGCCAGCCATAGTTCCGCCCGGCCTCGGGGCGGTTGATCTCATCGCCGCCGCGCGCGCCATGTTCAACCGTCCAAAGGCGGCCCCGCTCATCCAAGGCGGCGCCTTGCGGGTTCCGATGGCCATAGGACCAAATTTCAGGCTGCGCGCCGGACAGGCTGGGGTTGTCGCCGGGAACGGCGCCCGACCGGGTGACCCGCACGACTTTGCCGTTGTGCACGCCAAGATCCTGCGCCCGGCCCCGGTCGCCTCGGTCGCCGATGGTCAGGAAAAGCGTGCCGTCCGGCGCCTCGACAATGCGAGAGCCATAGTGTTGCGTCCGCCGGCTGCCGGCAGACATTTCAAACAGCACCCGCAGATCCTCCAACCGGCGGCCGTCCGCGGACAACCGCGCGGCGGCCAGCGCCGTCCCAGCGCCGCGCGCCATCGGCTTGGCGTAGGACAAAAAGACCTCACGGCTGGTCGCAAAATCGCGCGCGACCACCAAATCCAGCAGCCCGCCCTGCCCATCGGCCAGGACCTGCGGCACGCCTTCGACCGGGGTGGCGGCGCCGTCGCGAACCAGCACAAGCCCGCCGTCGCGGAGCGTGATCAACTGCCCGCCATCGGGCAAAAACCCAATGGCCCAGGGTTGGCTCAATCCGCCAACGCGCTGTTCCACCAACACAGGCCCGGCGCTGGTTTGAAGCCGCTCCGCCCCGCTGGCCATAAGCGGCCAAGCCGTCAGGGCGACAAGGATCGTGGTCAAAAGGCGCATCGCTCTTCTCCCGAACAGGTTCTGAGGGTTAAGTAGCGCGATCCGCCGCAGGCCCCATAACGTCCGCGAGAGCGGTCAGCACAATCCCGCTTGCCCTCTTCCGATTTCGAAGCTACTCGAAAGATGTGCCCCTATAGCTCAGCTGGTAGAGCAACTGATTTGTAATCAGTAGGTCCGCGG
>CALCPC010000144.1 GCA_937900975.1 uncultured Paracoccaceae bacterium | reverse complement strand
GCCACTGGACGCCGAGCGCAAAGGGGTCGCGGGTCCGCTCAACCGCTTGCGGCATGCCGCCGTCATCGCGGGCGGCGACGCGGAGCGCTTCACCAAGCCGGGCCACGGACTGGGAGTGCAGGGCATTGACCCTCATCTCCTCGGGGCCGACGATGCGCTCCAGCCGCGTTCCGGCCACCACGTCGATGCGTTTGCGCGGCAGGACGGTCTTATAGTGGCGCGAGGGGTACGCGGCATAGGCGTCCTGGTTCAGCGTCCCGCCTTGAACCACATTCAGCATCTGCGCGCCGCGACAGACCCCGAGAAGGGGCGTGTTGTCCCGCAGACAGCGTTCCACGATACGCCGCTCTAACCGGTCACGCTGAGGGTCGAGCCGCGCCTCCGCCATCACCTTGCCGCCATAAAGCATGGGGCCGATGTCGTCGCCGCCGCCGATCACGACGCCATCGACCGCCGCAATGTCGACGCGGTCTTCCCGGTCCCGGCGCAGCGCAGTTCCGCCGGCCAGTCTGATGCTCAACGCCATCAGCGGAAAGATGCGCCAGCCCGACCGGCGGGAGACGGTGACGCCGATAACGGGGCGTCTCATGCCGCGCTCCGGGTGTTGCGCGGCAGATGTTGCCCCACGACCTCCGCCCACCGGCCACGGCTAAGATGGGCGGTGTTCGTCCACGCCATCCGTGCGTCGCACAGCGTTTCCATCAGCGCGTCTTGCGATGCGACCTCCTCAACCCAGACCCAACGGTTCCATTCGGCTGTCACCGACCAGTCCGGCTCATCAATCCGCGAATCCGGCAGACGGAAGTGATAGGCCGGGCGCGCCTTCACCGGGGTATCCCCTGGCAACCTGGACCAGACAACATCCGGCTTGATCGCGGCAAAAGCCGGCAGCATGTCGAGGCCGTGGTTCCGCGAAACGGTGAAGGCTGTATAAAGGTCGAGCAGGGCGCCGGTGGTCCGCGGACGTGCAGCGGCGAGCGCATCGACCAGCGCGTCCGGGTATGTCCCGGTGAACGGCAAGACCCGGCGCGACCAATCCAGCGGCGCGGCATGCCGCAAATAGTCCTCAAGCAAGGCATACGCGGTGACAACCCGCGCCATATGCGACCCGGCCAAGCTGGCCACCTCCACGTTGAGGTGCAACCCAAAGCCATAGGCAAGGCTGTGTCCCGACCCTTGGGCACCCGCTTGCCGGAAAGCATCGACAACCGCCTCCAGCACGGAAAGGTCCTTGGGCTCGAAAGGTTCTGTCACCAATTCCACCGGCACCACGGCCCGGGCCATACGCCGCGCCCGGTCGCCGCCAAGCTCTGACAGCTCATCCGAAAAGCGTGTGTCGAGATAAAGCTCGCAGGAGCCGAAACGCGCCGTCTGCACGGTCCGGTGCCCGGTCCCGGTCCGCGCCACCCGGGCCCCGCAGCGCTCAGCCAGAAGTTGCGCCGCCCGCTCCTCCGAAAGCCCGGCGAACTCAAGCTCGATCCCGACGCGGCGCGGTTCGCCGGTGTCGGTGGTGCGTATGGGCAGCGGTCTTTGCTCATAGGTCATGAAAGCTCCTTGATATGCGCGCTTACCGCCCGGATGGCGGGGCCGCTGGGCACGGGGTCACGTGTTGCGTATCGCGTCGATCAGCGCGTCCTTGGACCAATCCTCATAAGCGGGCGCCTTGGAGCCCTTTCGCGCGGGATCTTGATCGTCGGATGCCCGTGCATTGGCGATCCGGGCGGATTTCTTCTTCGTGTATCCGTCGTTGCGCCGCGCATCATACGTGTCTTTGTCCTTGATCGAGGGGCGTGGGCCGGCCATGTGGACTGTCCTCCTTTGACCCTGACAACGCGCGGTCGGGCGTCGGGTTCCCGGCCGAGGGAACGTTTCCGGCGGCCGCGTGTTGGCCTGTCACCCGAGAAAGGAGCATGCCCACCGTGTACACCGAAGTGTCCGAAACCCTGACAGCCCAGATCCAAAGGTCCTTTGAGACGGCTGTGACCGCGACCCCTCAGGTGATTGCCGCAGGCTTCGTCCTGCTTTTGACCTGGCTCATCGTCTGGCTCGCCACAATCGGGATCAGACGGCTGGCGTCGCGCCTCAAGCTGCGGCGCAACCTGGTCGATGTCTTGCTTTTGATCGGCAAAACCGGGATCTGGCTGGCCGGCACGCTGATCGCGCTGACCATTGTCTTTCCCACGATCACACCGGGACGTGCGCTGACAACGCTGGGCCTTGGATCGGTCGCAATCGGCTTTGCCTTCAAGGATACGTTCGAGAACTTTCTGGCCGGCATCCTGATCCTGTTGCGAGAGCCGTTCCGGATCGGCGATTTTGTGAGCTGCGAGGATATCGAGGGCCAGATCGAAGAGATCACGATCCGCGACACGCGCCTGCGCCGCACCGATGGACAGCTTGTCGTTGTCCCCAACCACGCGCTTTTCCAAAACCCTGTGGTGGTCCGCACCGACCGCGATCTGCGGCGCACCACTGTCATTTGCGGCGTCGCTTACGGAGAGGATGTCGATGCGGCGCGCGCCATCATCCACGACGCCGTGATTGCCGTCGACACGGTCCGCGATGACGTCAAGGACGTGCAGGTCTTTGCCCATGCCTTTGGCGCGTCCTCGGTCGATTTTGAGATTACGTGGTGGACAGGGTCCCGTCCGATCGACATCCGCAAGTCGCGCGATCAGGTCATCGCGGCAGTCAAGCGCGCCCTCGATGACGCCGAGATCGAGATCCCCTTCCCCTATCAGACGCTGACCTTCAAGGAGCCTCTGCCCATCACATCCGCCGACACAACGGCCGCCTGATCCCTGCCGGTGGCGCAGCGCTTGTTGCTGCAGTCTAATCACGCAAGACCGCGGCGCGTCGCGCTGAGCGGCGCTGCGCCCCCTGGCGCCAGGGCGGCGAGGAAGACGAACCGGCTCCAAACCACCCTCGGCGGGGCCACGCGGCCGCCAATCCGTCCCCAAGGCCCAAACACCCGCGTCGCAAACCCAACAGCGCGTTCACCGCCATCCGATAGCCCGGAAGCGACGGCAATGCAGGGCCGGTACGCGAACCGGAAGACGCTGACCCGGCTCTGTCACGAGGAGCCTTTGCAAGTCCGCAAGTGGGCTGGTTCGGGGACCGTGCAAGGCGCTGCCGGAACGCCCTAGAGCAATTTCCGTTCACATTGGATCAGAAATCGCTGTCTCAAGATCAGCAGGATGCTGATCTTGAACGCGTTTTCTGATGATGACTGACCTGCTTTGAACGGAAAATGGTTTAATATCCCATATAGGCCGTTTTGATGTAAGGGTCGTTCAGCAAATCCTTGGCTGGTCCCGACAGGCGCAAACGTCCGCTTTCCAAAACATGCGCGCTTTCGGCCAACTCCAAGCTTTGAAGAACGTTCTGTTCTACCAGCACAATGGTCAGTCCATCGCCGTGGATCTCGTTTAGTGTGCGGAACAACTCATCGACGATGATCGGTGCCAAACCAAGCGACGGTTCGTCCAAAAGTAAAAGCCGCGGTTGAGCCATCAATGCCCGCCCGCTGGCGACCATCTGTTGTTCGCCGCCCGAGAGTGTTTTGGCAATTTGGCGCGCGCGTTCCTTGAGCTTTGGAAAAACGGCGTGCACCTTCTCTAGCCGGCGCCGCGTTTCGACCCTGCTCGGCGCGAGATGCGCGCCCGCGAGAAGGTTTTCTTCGACGCTCATGTCAGAAAAAAGCCGACGTCCCTCTGGCGATAAGACGATGCCGAGCCCGGCCCTCTGTTCCGCAGGCAAGATCGTGACATCGTTGCCGTCAAAGCGGATTTTGCCCGATTGAATGGGCACAAGACCGGTGATTGCGGACATCAGCGACGTCTTGCCGGCGCCGTTTGGGCCGACGATGGCGACGAAATCGCCTGGCGCCACGGACAGCGTCACGTCCCAGACCGCAGTGACGCCGCCATGGGCGATCTTTACGTTCTCAAGTTCGAGCAACACTGGCGGCTTTCCCAAAATAAGCCTCGACAACCGCTGGGCGGCCAAGGACTTCCGTCGCATCGTCGCCTTCGGCAATCACCTGACCCTGGCGCAGGACGATCAGCCGGTCGGAAAGCGCGACCACCGCGCGCATAAGATGCTCGACCAGAATGATCGAAATGCCGCGCTCTCGGATCGCTTTGATGCGCTCGATGGCTTCGTCGACCTCGCTGGGACGAAGCCCGGCCATAACCTCGTCCAGCAACAAGACGTCGGGCTTGCAGGCCAGCGCGCGCGCGACCTCCAGCTTTTTGCGGTCGGCGATGGTCAGCGTCTCTGCAAGACGGGAGGCGATGGGGTCGAGCTCAAGAAAGTGCAACACCTCCTCAGCGATGGCGCGCGCCTCCGACAAGGGGCGCAGGCCGCCCAACAGGCCGGCAATAACGACATTCTCTTCCACGGTCACTTCAGAACAGGGTTGAACAAATTGCAACGTCCGCACCAGCCCGTTTCGCGAAAGTGCCGCTGGCTTTCGCTTGGTGACTG
>CALCPC010000143.1 GCA_937900975.1 uncultured Paracoccaceae bacterium | reverse complement strand
CCTGCTCCTGCTCCATCCAGTCCATGGTCGCAGCGCCGTCATGCACTTCGCCGATCTTATGCGATTTGCCGGTGTAATAGAGGATCCGCTCGGTCGTGGTCGTTTTCCCGGCGTCGATATGCGCCATGATCCCGAAATTGCGGTAGCGGTCTAGGGGGTAGTCGCGTGCCATTGGGTCAGGTCCTTTGTCAGTGTCCGCCGCCTGTCGGTCAGGCGTTCCCGTCATTCAGTTCAAGTCGGCGTTCGATCCGGGCAATTCGCCGCTCCAGCGATGTATGGTCTACGTCAATGGATCCGATGCTCTGCACAAGGATACCAACTTGAGACGTCAGACCATCCAATCGACGCTCGATCCGATCTAGCCGCTCCGCCGTGCGCTCATGAAGGGCGCGATGTTCGCGGAAGCGTTCGACGATCAAGTCGTGGAGGACGTTGTCGGCCATTGTCGTCTACCAGCGGTAGTGGCTGAACGCCTTGTGCGCGTCGGCCATCTTGTGCGTGTCTTCGCGCTTTTTCACGGCCGACCCGCGGGAGTTGACGGCGTCCATCAGCTCACCGGCCAGCCGCTCTTCCATCGTGTTCTCATTGCGGGCACGGCTGGCGTTGATCAGCCAGCGGATGGCCAGCGCCTCGCGCCGCTCGGGCCGCACCTCGACCGGCACCTGGTAGGTCGCGCCGCCGACGCGGCGAGAGCGGACCTCAACGGATGGTTTGATGTTGTCGAGCGCCTCGTGAAAGACCTCAATCGGCGCTTTTTTCAGCTTCGACTCAACCCGGTCCATCGCCCCATAGACGATCTGCTCGGCAACCGATTTCTTGCCGTCATACATCAGGTTGTTCATGAACTTTGTCAGCACGCGGTCGCCAAACTTGGCGTCCGGCAGAACCTCGCGTTTTTCGGCGCGGTGACGTCGCGACATCCTTGCTCTCCTTTACTTCGGCCGCTTAGCGCCGTATTTCGACCGGCGCTGTTTGCGGTCTTTCACGCCTTGCGTGTCGAGAACGCCGCGCAGAATGTGGTAGCGCACGCCGGGAAGGTCCTTCACCCGGCCGCCGCGGATCAAAACCACCGAATGCTCCTGCAAGTTGTGGCTTTCCCCGGGGATATAGCTGATCACTTCGTAGCCATTGGTCAGACGCACCTTTGCCACCTTCCGCATAGCGGAGTTCGGCTTTTTCGGCGTCGTTGTATAAACGCGTGTGCATACGCCGCGCTTTTGGGGGCAAGCCTCCAGATGCAGCGACTTTGAGCGCTTTACTTTCGGCTGCCGCGGCTTGCGGATCAGCTGTTGGATCGTTGGCATTCGGTTCTAAACCCCGTGTCGCACCGTATAGTCATCTCGCGCCGCACATGGGCGCCCGTCACACCCGAAGGCGTCTTTTCAAATGGCAAACGCAGCGACCGGCCCCACGCGGGACCGTCACGGCGCTTTATTCAGAGGACTGGGGCTGTGGCCCGAGTCATGACCGCCAATTGAGGCATAGTGTTTGGGGCGAACCCCTGAGCGCGCGGACCCTAGTCGCGCCACGATTCGCTGTCAACTGCATATTTACGGGTGTTGCGCCTTGATGCCGACGCCCGACCGGCAATGTTGAACACCCTTTCGAACCGTTGTGAACAGCGTCATCTTTAGACCAAGAATCTCCAGCCATCGTTTTGATTATGCCCCTGCCGCACTTTCTTTTGTCGAGCCTCTGGATCGGGATTTGGGTCATGCTGCGCATGATCCCGGTCGTTCTGCTGATCAGCCTGGCAATTGTCGGGCCGCTTTTTGCCACCGACAACATTTGGGTCCAAGGGATTGTCGGCCTGATCGCCGGGACGGTCGGCGTTGCGTTTTACGCCGTGTCGGGCGTTCGCGCGGGGCTTGCCGCCTTGCGCCAGACCGATACGCCGGATTTCGATGGGCTGGTCAAAGCAACCGTGAAGATGATGTTTATCTTTGCGGTTCTGCAGTTTGTCGCGGTTCTGATCGGTGTCGCGGGGCTGACGGCGCTGTTCCAGATGCTGATCGTGCCGGATTTGGCCGCGTTGACGCCCGCCGGGCTGCCGGATTTTCGGGGCTTTCTGCAGGCTCTGTTTGGCGACGCGTTCGGCGCGGGCCTTGACCCGAGCGCGTTGTCTGGAACCGCGCTTTTGTTTCTGGGCTGCGTCTTTGTGATCGTGGCGGCTGTCGCTGGTCTTTCGGGCGTGCCCATGGCCGCCAGCGGTGCCAACGCCGTCCGCCACAGCCCGCGGCATGATCTGATCTTTGGCTTTGGCGGCAGTTTCCTTGGGATTTTCGCCGTCACGTTCCTTAGCCTGGTCGCGTCGACGGCCGTCTCCAGCTTGACCCCGACACCGACGATTGGGGATGCGACACTGCAGGAAAGCTTGTTTCCCGCGATCGACGCGGCTCCCCCGGCGGGGGACCTGGCGCCGGCCACTTCGGAAGGGGAGCTTGCGCCAGACACGGTCACGGATGTGGGCGCCGCTGCGCCAGAGATCGCGGGCCCGCGCAACGATGCGGCCGGCAAGACCGTGACGGTCGACAATCCCCGGCCCGAAACCGAAGCGGAGACCACGCCCGAGATTGCGCCCAGCGCGGAGACAGAGCCTGTCACGGATCTGAGCGCCGGGCCCGAAGCCCCGGCGCTGTCCATGGTTGAGGTCACCACCTTTCTGGCCCTCGCCCTGCCGTCCTTTTTGGCGCAATTCTACCTTCAATGCACGATTTTCGCGGCCTTTGCGCTTGGCTATCAAGACCGGGTGGGGGCTGTGCGCGCGGCGCGAAAGGCCGAGCGGATGCCGGCCTACGACCCGACCAACCACGTCGAGGAGGTGCGGAGCCTTCGCCAAAGGCGCCAGCAAAGCGGCCGCGACACAGCGGTCTATGTCCCTGAGCGCTATCGGAGCAAGTGCGCGGACAGCGACAGCGCGGGGGGCAGCGATGGGGGCGGCGATGGGGGCGGCGGCGCGTGAAGCGCGCGGCGTTTTGCGATCTGCGCCGCGTCACGGCGCGTGGGACGAGCGGAAACCGCCCGGCGCCCCCGAAGCTCCGCGGCCCGAAGCGGCCCAGGCTGGCATTCGACATCTTGCCGAGGGCGTCCTTCTCTGCTACCCGGCAGCAATCTCGCGACAATGCGGCGATCGGCCCCCGGTGCGCACCCGCGCAGCCGCGGTCGGGTTAGTCGCAGACCAGGACCTGAGGCTCATGAAAAAAGACATTCACCCCGCCTACCACCTTATCGACGTCAAAATGACGGACGGTTCCATCGTTAAAATGCGGTCGACCTATTCAAAACCCGGCGCGACATTGACCTTGGACATCGATCCGTCTGCGCATCCGGCCTGGACCGGGGGATCGACCCGCCTGATGGATACCGGCGGTCGCGTGTCCAAATTTAAGAAGAAATACGAAGGTCTCGGCTTTTAAGGCCGGCGCACTGGCTTTCCGCCTGCGCCCTTTGGGTTTTGGTCGCGCCGCTGTGCAGGCCGGGCTTTCCCCCATGGCGGGCACCCTGCCCCCACGACCCTAAGGCCCGGGCGGCATGGCGCACATCATCGTTCTTGGCAATGAGAAGGGCGGCAGCGGCAAATCGACGGCTGCGATGCATGTCGCAACGGCCCTGTTGCGGTCGGGTTATCCCGTCGGGGTGATCGACCTCGACCTCCGCCAGCAAAGCCTCGGCGCCTATGTCGCCAACCGTGCGGCCTTTGTGGAACGGGAGGGGGTTGCCCTGCCGCAACCGGCGGTCGCAGCACTCAGCGTTAGCGGTCGGGACAGCGTGCGCGACGCGCAGGCCGAGGAAGAGACGCTGTTCGGCGACGCCATTGCGACGCTGGACGCCCGCTGTCGCTTTATCGTCATCGACTGCCCTGGCGCCCACACGCGCTATGCGCAGATGGCGCATTCGGCGGCCGACACGCTGATCACGCCGCTGAACGACAGTCTTGTGGACCTGAGCCTTTTAGCCAGGCTCGACCCCGCGACCGAGAAGATCCTTGGACCCAGTGTCTATGCCGAAATGGTTTGGTCGGCGCGAAGCCTGCGCGCGGCTGCGGGACTTGTCCCGGTGGATTGGGTGGTGTTGCGCAACCGCATGGCAACGCTGGACGCGCGCAACAAGCGCCGTGTTGGCGGCGCGCTTAAAGAGCTTGCCCGCCGCATCGGTTTCCGGCTTGTGCCCGGATTTTCCGAGCGGGTGATTTTTCGGGAGCTTTATCTGCGGGGCCTGACACTCCTCGATCTCGGCGATACTGGCGCGGGGCGGCTGACCATGTCGCACATCGCGGCGCGCCAGGAGATCCGGGAATTGATGACCGCGCTGAAACTGCCGGAAATCGAGCTTAAGATCTGAGGGACAAGCGACGCGGGCGCGCCTTTGCCGGTGTGGCGTCCAACGCCGGACGCCGCTGGTTTGGGCCCGACCCGCGCCTTGGGTCAAAGCCCGGATTGTACCCTCTCCGGTCACAGCGAGTTGTTCGGTTTCCAAAACTTCGCGGAAGTCCAGCGCCTTGTGGCTTCGCGCACCCAATGGCCGATGTGACGCCATCCCGGCCCGCGCGGGGGCAAAGCAGCCTGAAGCCCTCCGCAAAAGGCGTTTCCGGCGTAGCGCGCGCCCCGCCGCCGCGACCCGGCCTAGCCGTCGAGCGAAACGACAGCGCAGGCGGTTTGCCGGGCGGCAAGCCGTGCGCAGGCGGTTTCCGCCTCGGCCTCCGTCAGGCCGACGAACTGCGCCCGATATTGGCCGGTGCCACTGGGCAACAGGCGCCGTTCCGACCCTTCGAGCGCCTCCAATTCCTGAAGCGCCGTGCGCAAAAGCAGCCGTTCAGCCTCACCCCGGCTGTAGCTGCCGCCAAGCTCCACCACATAGCGGCCGGGGGCCGGCGGTTTTGCTGCGGCGACGCGGATCGACTTGGGAACCGGAAGGTCAGCGGGGCGCGGGCGCGGCGGGATGATGGCGAAATCGGCTGGAGAGTGATCCGGCGCAATCTCTTCCGCCGCAAGCGCGACTTGCACGGCCGCGACCACTGTCTCCTCCACCGCGGTATCGACCGATTTGGCGCTTTGGGTAGAGATCTGGCGCACTTCTGCGATCACGACCTCTGCCGGCGCGGCGGGCCGGGGCATCGGCCGCCGGGACGTGCGCACCGCCCCGCGAGAGATGGCGACCGCCACTGTGGCGGGCTTTTGCGTGCTGCGCGACGGCGCTGCGATGCGCAATCGGGCCGGGCGCTGTACGCGGGCTGTGCGCGGCATCTTGCCAAAACCAAGGTCCATCAACTCTGCCACCTTGGCGTTGCGTGTCGCGGAACTGCGCCCGCCGAAGACAGAGACGATCACACGCTCCTGCCCCCGTTCGGCTGAGGAGACAAGGTTGAACCCAGCCGCGCGCGTATACCCGGTTTTGATCCCGTCCGCGCCGGGATAGGCATCGAGCAAGCGGCGGTTGGTGTTGTAGACCGTCTTAAGCTTTGCGTTGGTCGAACGGCGGCTGAAAAGATTGTAGTATTCGGGAAAATCGAAGAACAATTGCCTTCCCAGCACCGCCATATCGCGCGCCGTCGACAGATGCCCCGTTTGGGTAAGGCCGGACGCGTTCTTGAACGTGGTGCTGCGCATCCCCATCGCGCAACCGACCTCTGTCATCCGCCGCGCAAAGGCGGCCTCGCTGCCCGAAACCGCCTCCGCCAGCACAACAGCCGCATCATTGGCCGATTTGACAGCAGAGGCGCGGATCAAATAGCGCAGCTCGATGGTCTGGCCCGCCGTGAGGCCAAGCTTTGAGGGCGGTTTGGACGCCGCATA
>CALCPC010000142.1 GCA_937900975.1 uncultured Paracoccaceae bacterium | reverse complement strand
CCCCCCCGCGGCCATAGGGGATGATGCAGAACGTGCAGCGGTGATCGCAGCCGTTTTGGATTTGCACATAAGCGCGGGCGCGCGTGCCGAACCCGTCGATCAGATGCCCCGCCGTTTCCGTTGCCGATAGGATGTCGTCGACGGCCACACGTTCTGTCGGGCCAATGAAATCGGGCGCGGCAAGCCTGTCCCAGGTTTCGGGGCGCATCTTCTCAAGATTGCCGATGACGCGGTCGACCTCACCCATCTTGGCATAGGTTTCGGGCTCTGTCTGCGCGGCGCAGCCGGTGACAACGATTTCTGCCTCCGGGTTTTCGCGCCGCAGTTTGCGGATGCGCTGGCGGGATTGGCGGACGGCCTCGCCGGTCACGGCACAGGTGTTGACGACCACCAGGTCGCGGGCCCCCGCCTTTTCGGCAAGATCGCGCATCGCCTCCGTCTCATAGGCGTTGAGCCGGCAGCCGAAGGTTTCGAACCGGACGCTCATGTCTGCCGCGCCCAAAACTCGGGCGCCAGCGCGATCTCGGCAACGTGGCTCGCCGGTCCGGTCATCCAAAGCCCGTCGTCGCGCCAGTCGATTTCAAGCGCGCCACCGTCAAGCTCAACAGTAGCGCGGCGCCCGACCAGGCCACGCCGATGGGCCGCGGCCACCGCAGCACAGGCCCCCGAGCCGCAGGCGAGCGTGACCATCCCGCCCCGTTCCCAAACCCGCATCCGCAAACGGTCGGGCCCGATCAGGGACACGTATTCCACATTGGTGCGGTCGGGGAACAAGGGATCATGCTCGATTTCCGGACCGACACGGGACAGGTCGACGGCGTCGGCATCGGGGACGAAAAAGACGCAATGCGGGTTGGGCATGGCGACCGCTGCCGGTGCCCCGGCCAGCGGCAGCGCGGCTGTGTCGACGGCGCGGGCCAAGGGGATCGACTGCCAGCCGAATTCTGGCTGCCCCATATTCACGCTATAGGCGCCGCCCGCGCCCCGCCGGCAGGGCAGCGCCCGGAAGGCAGCGCCCGGGCGTCCGGCCGCAACGGCCGCCTGATCGACGGCCGCAAGCGTTACGCTGTCGCCCTCCGTCTCGGCCAGCAACAGCTTGGCCACACAGCGCGTGGCGTTGCCGCAGGCCGACGCGGGAGAGCCGTCGCTGTTGAAAAACCAAAGCTCCGCGTCAAACGCGTCCGTGCTCGGCCGGATTGAGACCACTGTATCGCAGCCGATCCCGCGATGGCGGTCCGCCAAGCTGCGCACGGCGGCGGCCGAGGGCAAATCGACCGCTTCGAAACGGTCGTCGAGCACGACAAAATCATTGCCGAGCCCATGCATTTTCAGCATCCGGTTTTTGCGCGCGTCGAAAGCCATCACGCCGGGCATATACGCGCTTTGCACCGCCACTGCCAGCCCGGGGCTGCTGCGACCAACTCCACCTTGACCCCCGCAGCGCCTGGGTCTATCTACCCGGCTCGTGGGGCCGTTAGCTCAGTTGGTAGAGCAGCTGACTTTTAATCAGCGGGTCGCAGGTTCGAATCCTGCACGGCTCACCACTCCTCCAAGGGTCACGACGATCCACAACCTAACAATCCGTGATTTGTGACCGTTCTGGCTGTGTTTCTATCACTCTCATCACTCAATCCCGGCATCCACAAAACTTAGCGTGTCATGCGGCCATTGTGACGGTCCAGAACCGTCAGGGATGTCCGGCCCAAACCCGCCGTTTGCTTTGATCTTTGGGTAAAGCGGTCCGCCGAACGCGCCGTTCGCTGCAATAGGCATGCCAAACGCCGATACTACGCGCAAATCGCGGACGAAGCCGCCTTTCTAAATCTGAATTTGACCTTCCAATTACGAATTAAGGCCGATTGATTTATTTTTTCTCCAAGTGTTCAAGGAAGCTCTTCAATTTGGTCGAGGCAAACTTTTTCGTTGGATAGCCCGCATAGATGCCGCGAGCCTGCAGGGCGCATTCGGGGAACGCGTGAACGGCCTTGTTTTGTCGGATCAGGGGGAGCGCCAGATTGCCCCCCAAGTGTCCGATGCCTGCGTCTCGGGCCACTGAACCGCACCGGGTCTACCGGAGGCAAATTACTCCGTTTCACGCGACTTTATCGAACTCGTTTCGCTGTTCATAGAACTTCTCCTTGGCCTCTGCTGGGGGGATGTTTCCGATAGGCTGAAGAAGGCGGCGGTTGTTGAACCAGTCGATCCATTTCAGGGTTTCCCATTCGACAGCATCGGCGGTTTTCCAGGGGCCCAGCCGGTGGATGACCTCTGCTTTGAACAACCCGATGATGGTTTCTGCAAGGGCGTTGTCATAGCTGTCACCGACGCGGCCGACCGAGGGTTCGATCCCGGCCTCGGCTAGAGCATTTTCCGTTCAAAGCAGGTCAGTCATCATCAGAAAACGCGTTCAAGATCAGCATCCTGCTGATCTTGAGACAGCGATTTCTGATCCAATGTGAACGGAAAATGCTCTAAGCGCTCGGTGTAGCGGATCGAGACATACTGGACCTGTCACGCTTTTGTGCCGCCCCAAGTGCTCGTTTAAGCCACCTTTCG
>CALCPC010000141.1 GCA_937900975.1 uncultured Paracoccaceae bacterium | reverse complement strand
ATGCAGGCCATCGGGGTGATGTCGGTGAAGAGCAGGCTCCGCTCCCGGCACTGGTCCGTGGCTGTGGAAAGACAAGCGATAAACAACAGCTCGATCATGGTGCACCTCTGTCAAGTTATACTTTTGTCGCAGGATCTCTATCGCTTAAATGGTGAAAGCCGGACTAACAGACGTCAGTTTGCAGGCAGTTTGGCACCGTTTCGGCCAAAAAGGCTTCAACCCCGGGGGGGAATGCTTGAGAATCCGGCACGATGAAAACGGCCGACCCCCTTGCCCCGACGACCGCGCTGTCGCTGAGGGCACGTCTTGCCTTTGGCGCGGTCCTGTTGGCGGCGGGGACGCTTCTGACGGCTGGTATCCTTTATTTCGGCATGGCGCGCGTGGCCGAGCGGCTGGACAACGCGCTCGCCTCCGAGATCCGGATGGCCCGCTATGCCACCCTGTCGACGCAGGCCTCTACCTTTCTGATCATCGCCGCGGAAACGGTGCAGACCGGCCTGCCGCCCGACATTCGCATGGACCGGCTGACGCCTGTCAGCGACCGCCTGCGCACGACCTTCACCCAGCTCCGCGCCGATGTGGGGGAGGCCGTCGAGGCAGCCGCCTCCCTCGGCATTGACGAGCAGTCCCGCTACGGCACCCAGTCGCTGGGGCTGGCGCGGATGGAGGCGATGTTGGACAGCACGCTCAAAGGTCTTGCCACCGACACGACCGAGGTTGAGCTTCTGAGGGCGCATGTCGATATCTTCGCGGCCAGCTTCGACCCGCTCCTCTCCGAGGCGGTCAATGCCGAGGTTCTGTTTCGCAATAACATTCTCGCCGGGATCGCGGATCTGCGGCAGACGCTGACCCGGGCTGCGGTTGTGATCGCCGTGCTGACCGTGCTGCTGGTGCTGGGCTTTTACGCCCTGCTGATCCGCCCGCAATTCCATCGTCTCGACCGGTTGCGGGGCGCTGCGGCCCAGATCGCGGCCGAAGACTTCGCCATCGCCCTGCCCGAGGACAGGCGCGACGAGATCGGCCGGCTTTATTCTGAGACCAACCGGATGGCGGCGTCGCTTCAGGCCCGCAAGGACGAGGTGCGGGCCGAATGGGGCCGCCTCAGCGATCTGGTGGCCGCGCGCACCGCCGCGCTGCAGGAGGCCAATGCGCGGCTTGAACAGATCGATGAGCGGCGGCGCAGGCTTTTTGCCGATATCAGCCACGAGCTTCGCACGCCGCTCACCGTGATCTCGATGGAGGCGCAGCTCGGCGCGCAGGGCGACAGCGCGAGCCGGGCGGCCTTTCGCATCATCGAGACGCGCGCCGCGCGGCTTAACCGCAGAATTGACGACCTTTTGCGGGTGGCGCGTTCGGACAGTGGCCAACTTGCGCTCGACATCCAGCGGGTGCCCCTTGCCACGCTGGCGGCGGAGGTCGTGGCGGAGATCCAGACCGAGGTTGACACGGCCGGGATGGAGCTTCTGTCCGAGCCGGTGCCGCCGATCAGTGTAGAGGCCGATCCCAACTGGGCGCGGCAAACGCTGGGCGGGCTGATCCGCAACGCGATCCGCCACGCCCGCGCCGGCGGGCAGGTCCGCCTCGCGCCCGTGATCGACGACGATTTTGCGGGCTTGACCGTAACCGACAACGGCCCCGGGATCGCGCCGCAGGATCAGCCCACCCTGTTTGAGCGCTTCACGCAGGCAGGCTCCGCCCCCTCCCAAGGGTTCGGCCTTGGCCTCGCGCTCGCCGCATGGGTCACCGAGGCGCAGAAGGGGACCATCCTGCTCTCCAGCCCCGTGCCGCGGGACGAGGCGCTGGGCCCGGCACCCGGGACCAAAATCGCGGTTCGCCTGCCCCGGGCATCGGACTAGACTGCCGCCATGACAACCCGCCTCCTTATCGTGGACGACGACCCCGAGATCACCTCGGCGCTGGTACGCGGCCTCACGCTGCATGGGTACGAGGCGCTGCCGGAGAACCGGGCCGACCGCGCGTTCAACCGCCTGACGACCGAGCGCTATTCGGGCGCCATTGTGGATGTGATGCTGGGCGAGGACAGCGGCGTCGCGCTCGTGCGCCGCGCCCGCGCAGCCGGGGTGACGATGCCGATCCTGATGCTGTCGGCCCTGTCGGAGGTCGATCAGCGCGCCGCGGGGCGTGAGGCGGGGGCCGATGACTATGTGGTCAAGCCGTTCCAGTTCGATGAGCTGGTTGCGCGGCTTCGGGTGCAGGAACACAGGGTCCGGGCGGCCCCGGTGGCCACGCTCGACCCCGTGGCGCGCACCCTCTCGGCCCCGCCGGCGACGGTCACGCTGACCGAGCGGGAATACGCCCTCCTTGCCCTTTTGATCCAGCATTCCGGGACCGCCCTTAGCCGCGGCCGGATCTTCGACACGCTCTGGGCTGGGGACGGCTCCAGTCACGAGAATGTGGTCAACGTCTATGTCGGCTATTTGCGCAAGAAGCTCGGAGATCAAGATTTCGGATTTGAAATCAAAACATTGCGCAATCTTGGCTTTTGCATTTCGGGTCAGCCCCCGCGCCTGCATTCAGACTAAAGTCTGGGGTCTTCTTAAAAGATAAGAGTCGCCGCAGGCCCGAGGTTCTGCCAGCTTCATCGGACCAAAATCAGTCTAAGGAGGCATCTTATGGCGTGGGCACGTCCCATCATCCGCGAACTCGAGTGCGGAATGGAAATCAACATGTACGGCCCGTATCACGACGACGAAGCACCGGTTCTGTTCTGAGACCCATGCGCGCGGGGGGCTGAACGTGGCATTCCGCGCGCATATCCTCGGCGCCGCCGCCGGTGGCGGCCTGCCGCAATGGAATTGCGGCTGTGGGAATTGCCGGCGCGCCCGTGAGGGCAGCATTCCAGCCCAAACGCAATCGTCGCTCGCCGTCACTGGCAACGGACGCGATTGGGCAATCCTCAACGCTTCTCCCGACATTCGCGCGCAGCTTGCCGCGACGCCGGTGCTGCATCCCACCGGACAGCGCGAGCTTCCGCTGACCTCGGTGCTGGTCACCAATGGCGACATCGACCACGTCGCCGGCCTCTTGACCTTGCGTGAGATGCAGCCGTTTACCCTTTTCGCGACCGACGGCATCCACCAGGTGCTGACCGACAACCCGATCTTCGATGCGCTGAATGCCAGTGTCGTGGTCCGGGAGACCATCGCGCTCAACACCCCCTTCGCCCTCGCCCCCGACCTCACGGCCACGCTGTTTGCGGTGCCGGGAAAGGTGCCGCTCTACCTGGAGGGGGAGACCGTCGAGACCGATCTGATGGGGGAGCAGACCGTGGGCGTGGACCTGCAAAGCGGCACCGCGCGCGCCGTCTATATCCCCGGCTGCGCCCACCTGCCCGCGGACCTCGCCAGCCGCCTCGACGGGGCCGATATCGTGTTTTTCGACGGTACGCTCTGGCGCGATGACGAGATGCAGATCACGGGCGTCGGCACCAAGACCGGCAAACGCATGGGGCACATGTCGATGAGCGGCAGCGACGGCTCCATCGCTGCCTTTGCTCCCCTCAATATCGGGCAGAAAGTCTTTGTCCACATGAACAACACCAACCCCGTCCTCGACCCTTCCAGCCCCGAATATGCCAAGGCCACGGCCAGCGGGTGGATCGTCGGCCAGGACGGACTGGAGATCACGCCATGACGCCATCCCGCGAAACCTTCGAGGCCCGCCTCCGCCAGATCGGGGCCGAGCGCTATCACGACCTCCACCCCTTTCACGACCTGCTGCACGGGGGCGGATGCTCCCCCGATCAGGTGCGTGCCTGGGTGATCAACCGCTATTACTATCAGCATTCGATCCCGATGAAGGATGCGGCCTTCATGTCCCGGGTGGAGGAGCCCGCGCTGCGCCGCGCCTGGCGCTCCCGCATTGAGGATCATGACGGCACCGACGGGAACGAGGGCGGCATCCGGCGCTGGCTGCGGCTGGCCGAGGCGGTGGGGCTCGACCCCGCTTATGTCGCCTCCCGCAAGGGGGTCCTGCCCGCCACCCGCTTTGCCGTCGATGCCTATGTCCGGTTTGTGCGCGAGAAGACGCTGCTTGAGGCGGTTGCGGCCTCCCTCACCGAGCTTTTCGCGCCCAAGATCCACGCCAACCGGATCGAGGGGCTGCTGAAGAACTACGAGTTTGCCGATGACAGCTCCCTTTCCTATTTCCGCAACCGCCTGAAGGAGGCGCCCAAGGACGTGGCCATAGGCCAATACAGGGTGCTAGACCATGCCGATACGGCCGAGAAACAGGACGCCGCCGCGGCCGCGCTGGAGTTCAAGACCGATGTGCTCTGGTCCCAGCTCGACGCGCTCTGGGGCGCTTATGTGGCGCCTGCGCGCATCCCGCCCGGGGCCTGGCGGCCGGGAGAGGGGCTTGCCCTCCGGAGGGCCTCGTGATGGAGGCGACGGACATTCCCGGCCTGCCGCGCGGCGTTCGGCTGCATTTCGACAAGATCCGCGAGACCTGGGTTCTGCTGGCGCCGGAGCGCGCCGTGACGCTGGACCAGATCGGCCATGCGATCCTGTCGGAGGTGGACGGCCAGCGCAGCTTCGGCGACATCGCCCGGACGCTTGCCGAAAAATACAGTGCGCCGGTCGACCAGATCGCGCGGGACATGGCGGGCTTTCTCGGCGCGCTGCGCGACCGGCGGTTTCTGGACGTGACGTCGTGACCCGGGTGCCCCCGCCGATTGCCATGCTGGCCGAACTGACGCACCGCTGCCCGCTGGCCTGTCCCTATTGCTCCAACCCCGTCGAGCTGGCGCGCCAGGATCGGGAACTGTCGACAGAGACCTGGATCTCCGCCTTCCGGCAGGCGGCCGAGATCGGCGTGCTGCAGCTTCACCTTTCGGGCGGTGAGCCTGCCTCCCGCCGCGACCTGACGGCGCTTGTGGCCGCCGCGCGGGAGGCCGGGCTTTACACCAATCTGATCACCTCCGGCATCGGGCTGTCGGAGCGGCGGCTGGCCGAGCTTGACGCCGCAGGGCTCGACCACATCCAGCTGTCGCTGCAGGGCACGGATGCGGCCATGGCGGACCAGATCGGCGGCTACAAAGGCGGGTTCGACCGCAAGATGCAGGTGGCGGCATGGATCGGAGCCATCGGCTTTCCGCTGACGCTGAATGCGGTTTTGCACCGTCGCAACCTCCACCAACTGCCGCGCGCCATCGATATGGCGGTCGAGATGGGCGCGCGCCGGATCGAGGTCGCTACGGTTCAGTTCCACGGCTGGGCGCTCAAGAACCGCGACGCGCTGATGCCGACCCGCGCGCAGGCGGCTGAGACGACGCGGATCGTGGCCGAGGCGCGGGCGCGGCTGAAGGGGGTGCTGGTCATCGATTACGTCCCGGCGGACTATCATGGCGACTATCCCAAGCGGTGCATGGGCGGCTGGGGGACCTCTGGGCTTAACATCGCGCCGGACGGTCAGGTGCTGCCCTGCCACGCCGCCCAGACGATCCCGCATCTGCGCTTTGAGAACATCCGGGACACGCCGCTGGCCGACATCTGGTACGACAGCCCCGCCTTCAACGCCTATCGCGGCACCGATTGGATGGCCGAGCCCTGCCAGAGCTGTGAGCGCAAGACCAAGGATTTCGGCGGCTGCCGCTGTCAGGCGATGGCCATTGTGGGCGACGCGGCGGCGACGGATCCCACCTGCATCAAGTCGCCCCATCACGGCGCGCTGCAGGACCGGGCCAGGGCCCATTCGGAAAGCGCCGACGCGGCCCTGACCTATCGGACCGCGCCCGGCAAACCCATCCCGGCCGAGTAGGGCGCCGCTGCGGCCCTGCGGCGGTCGACGGGCGCCGCCCCGGCCCTTGCGGTCAGCGTTTTCGGCCCGCCGCGCGGGCTATCGCTCCCGGCCCGCCGCTCCCGAACCGCTGTTGCCTCTCCCGCGCCTATCACTGGGGCGGCCTCCTAGGGTTAGGCTGTCACAGATCGGCAGATCGCACTCGGCCCGAAAACCGTACCATGCCGATGGCGGCGCCCGCCATAGTTCTGGACGCCCGGCGGGGGGCGACCTACTTTTGCGCCAGGCAGGAGAGCGGATCATGCGAACGATAGTCCTGGCCTGCGTCCTTGTGTTGACGATGGGCGCCGGCGCATTGGCTGACAAGGCCGCCTATCTGGATCTGGCGCGGAAAGGCTGGAACTATCAGCTCCGCACGACCATGGTCGGGCGCGATCTGACGATCCCGGTCCAGATCAACGGGCGCGATCTGTCCGGCGCGGCGCTCTGCCTCGTGGGGGAGCGGCCCAATCCGGCCTCGCAGGAGGTCATCGACGCTTTCCGGGCGCTGGCGCATGAGGTCTACGGCAAACCCCTGACGCAGCGCTATGCCGGGCGCGATGCGCGCGGGTGCGGCACCGGGCGCACCGTGCTGCTGCGGCTCTATTCGGGTCATCCGCCCAATGCCGCGCTGTCGGCCGATTTGACCTGGATGAACGAGGTGTATGCGCTGGGGCTGCCGGTCGGGCGTGACTATGCCGCGACCTCGCCCGCGATGGCTCAGACCTTTTTCGGGCACCGCGGGCAGGGCACGCATATCATGGTCCAGCAGGCGGCCCTGCCGTCGGTCGGCGCGCTTGAGACGGCCTATTTCCGGTCGATCCTGATCGAGGAGCTGTTTCAGTCCTTCACCTTCGGCATGGACATTCTGCGGTTTGAGCGTGGTCCCGGCTTTTTCTCGAAGCTGCAGGAGACACCGATGCGGATGGACCGATTGCCCTGGACCAGCCGCGCGTTCATGCGGGCGCTGTTGCAGTCGCACCCCGGCGCGCTCTGCCAGTTCGATATCTTCATGATGCACGCTGTAGCGCGCTCCCCCGCCAAACAAACGGTGGAGCCGGTGTTTCTGGAGTTCATCGAGGCCGAGTACGACCAGCTTGCCGCGCTCGCCGGCGCGACCATGGCCGACCCCCGCTTTGCCGCGGTGGTCGACCGTGAGTGTCGTCAGGGCAGCGACAGCCGTATCTGATAAGACCATCGGCGGTATTTGCGCGACCCCCCGATCCTGCATAGGCTAACGCGAGAGCGCCGGGCAACGGCGCCGGGCTAGGGGGGATGATGGACGCGCACGCCACCGAGACGGAACCACCGGAGCTGGCCGCCCTGGTCGCGCAGCTT